>NZ_JBMGJV010000010.1:0-104537 GCF_051025295.1 Candidatus Dedyshia acidiphila
TTTTTTTCACAACGAAACCCCAAATGTTGTTTTCTGTTCTTTGGAAGTCGTACTGCAGCAAAACGGCACGTGCAGCTCTGACCCACACAACGACAACTTGACAGAAAAAGGGGTACTTCTTCCCTAAAAAGTAGTAGGGAGCTGAACTCTTTACACGCATCGCACGCTGTGGTGTCCGGTGCAAGTGCTTGTGTGATCAACAGGTTTGAAAGTTAGGCTACTACACACAACTCGTTAGGACGACTACAGCGAGAGTAGAAGCATTCCCAAAAGCAACCCATCCCGACGGAAGGTCATTACTCCTGCAACCAAAGTGGCATCGGTCTGAGGTGCGCTACTCTTGCAGGCAGACGACACAGTGCCGCCAGAGCGAAAATCTTCTACCAACGGGAAGTCCCGCGCGTCCCGCGAGGAGCGCGCATTGCGTGCACCGGCGACCCGTCTCGCGTTCCTGCTCAGTCGATATCCAGCCATCTCACACACATTTTTCCTGCAGGAGATTCGCGGACTCCGTGAGCTGGGCCTGTCCATCGCCACGGCGTCGATCAACGATCCGGACCGCCGGTTCGATCAGCTCACGGCAAGCGAGCAGCAGGAGACACGCGCCACGTTTTATGTAAAGTCGATGCCACGGTCACGCGCCGTGCTGCAGTTGCTGGGCATCGCCCTCCGCTCGCCGAAGACGGTCTGGCGCGCACTGCGCGCTTCGCAGCAGATGGGGCCTGCATCCTTCGTCCGTCGTATCTATTCGCTGTTCTATGTCGGCGAGGCGCTCCTGCTGAGCCGTTGGATGCGGCAGCAGCGCGCTACCCATCTGCATGCGCACTTTGGTGGCGCCGTGGCTACGGTGGCGCTGATTGCCGCCGCAGCCGCACGGCTTCCCTACTCGCTGACCATCCATGGACCGGATGAGTTCTTCGACGAGCGGCACTTTCAACTGAAGGCCAAGCTGGAGCAGGCTGCGTTCGTGATCGCGATCAGCGACTTCTGCCGGAGTCAGCTGATGCGGATCGCCTCTCCCGAGGCTTGGCCGCGCTTCGACGTGGTGCGTCTCGGCATTCGGCCAGAGTTGCTGCCGCCGCGTCCTTCGCGTGCAAACGACGGGTCTGCTCCCGTGCGCCTTGTGATGGTGGGCCGGCTGGTGCCGGCGAAGGGCCCGATGCTGTTGCTCGAGGCATTCCGGAAAGCACGCGCGGCCGGCGCAGCGGTGACACTCACGCTGGTGGGCGACGGACCGGTGCGCCCGGAGATCGAGCGCTTCCTAAAGGAGCATGGGCTGTGCGATGTCGTGACGCTTGCGGGCGCGCTCAACCACGACCAGACCCTGGCCGCTGTGGCTGCGGCGGATCTGTTTGTACTCGCGAGCTTTGCGGAGGGCATTCCTGTCGCGCTGATGGAAGCGATGGCGCTGGGTGTGCCGTGTATCAGTACGCTGGTGGCCGGAATTCCCGAGCTGATCGTAAGCGGACGCGACGGCATCCTGGTGCCTGCGGGATCGGTCGAGGCGCTGACCGAGGCGATCCTCCAACTGGCGCGGGATCCGGAGCAGCGGCAGCGGCTGGGCGAATCCGGTCGCCAGCAAGTGCTGCGCGAGTATCTGCTCGACACCAATTTGCAAAAACTGGCGGAGACGTGGACGCGTCGGCTTTCTGCTGAGGAGACCCAATGACAGGAGACACCGCAGCGTTCGACGTTTCGATCGTGATCGTTTCGTTCAACACGCGCGACGTGTTGCGCGAATGCCTGGAGGCGCTCGCTCGTGAGTCGGAGGGCTTGCGCGTGCAGACGCTGGTGGTCGACAACGGATCGAAGGACGGCTCCGTCGAGATGGTGCGCGAGCGTTTCCCGCAGGTGGAACTGATCGAGACGGGCGAAAACCTCGGCTTCGGGCGCGCCAACAATCTAGGGTTTGAGCGAGCGCGGGGCCGCTACTTTGTCTTGCTTAACTCGGACGCGTTCCTCACGCCGGGCGCACTTCACCGCTCGATCCGGCATATGGACGAGACGCCGCGCGCGGGCGTCGGTGGCGGGCAATTGATGGGCCGGGATGGCAGCTGGCAGGCCTCGGGACGCCGGTTTCCGACCCTCGCGTCGGACATCTTCATGTACAGCGGCCTGTCGGGCCGTTTTCCCAAGTCGCGCATCTTCGGCAGTTACGACCGGACCTGGGTCGACCTGATGCAGCCGGCCCAGGTGGACTGGATCGTGGGCGCGTATTGCATCGTGCGGCCTGAAGCGTTGGCTGGCGCACGGGCCTCCGTAGGGCAGGCGTTTGACCCGCGCTTCTTCCTTTATTACGAGGAGGTCGACCTGTGTCGCCGGGTCAAGGAGGCTGGGTGGGAGGTCTGGTACTGGCCCGACATACTGGTGGTCCACATCGGTGGCGAGTCGTCCCGCACAGTCAAGCGTCTTGAAATGTCACGCAGTGGCGCGCAACTGACGCGTTGGCGCATGCGCAGCACACTGCTCTACTACCGCAAGCACCACGGACTGACCAGCCTTGGCGCCCGTGCGCTCGAGTTTGCCTGGAACCACTTCCGCGCGCTGCGCCGGGAGATGAGCCGCGATCCCGAACGACGCAAGGAGGCGGCGTACTTTCGCCAGCAGGCGGACCTGATGGAACAGGCCTGGCAGGAGACGCGAGGGGGCCGAAGTTCCCCACCCCAGCCCTGGTAGGGCGGCTGATCTGCGGCGGCGAACTCTGCTGCGCGCCAAGAAGCCGTAGGAACGGCCCACTCCGGTCCGAGACCCGGTGTGTGACTATTACGCACCCTGAGGGTACTTCAGGCCTCCCGCCAGGTCGAAAACGGCTCCTATACTGAGAGCGCAAGCGGCCCGCGTGGGCTGCGGGAGGCGCGACCATGGCGACGCAAACAGTATCCGGTTCGGAGTGGCTGGGCGGAGGCTCAATTTTGCAGCCAACCGAGACCGCATCGCAGGAGACCTTCCGCTCCAGCTTCGACGCACAGCCGTTCGAGTTTCACCACGCGCTGAGGGAGAGTCACCCGCTCTTCAATCTGGCGGCGATCCGACGCCTGCTGGAGGTCCCGTCGGTCAAGAACGGGATCGCTTACGATGCCGGCGATGTTCGGGTGGACCAGCGCTGGGATTCCCTGCCGCAGGAGAAGCCCCCGATCGAAGAGGTCTTCGACAACATCAGCAACTCGGGCGCGTGGATCGTGATGCGCCACGTCGAGCGCGTGCCAGAGTACAAGGCGATCCTTGATGAATGCCTGACCGAGGTGCGCCGCCTGAGCGGGCGTGAGGTCAGCCAGGAGGAGAAGAGCCGCGAGGCCATGCTGTTCATCACGTCGCCGCGCCGCGTCACGCCGTACCACATCGATCGCGAATGCAACTTCTTAATGCAGGTTGCGGGCGAGAAGATGATCAGCGTGTTTGATCGGAACGACCCGGAGGTGGTGCCGCAGCACGAGCTCGAGACCTTCTGGTCGAAGGACAACAACGCCGGGGTCTACAAACCGCACCTGCAGGATCGCGCGTTTGTCCGCACCATGCGGCCGGGCACTGGCGTGCACATCCCGGTGAACTTTCCGCACTGGCTCCAGAACAGCGACAATGTGTCGATTTCGCTCAGTATCAGTTACCAACACAAGGACTGGAGGCGCAAGAATGTCTACCAGGCGAACTACTATCTGCGCCGCATGGGCCTTAACCCAACCCCTCCTGGGCAGTCGGCCGCCTTGGACTCGACCAAGCGGGTGTTGATCGAGGCGCTGCAGCGGACGAAGCGACTGGTGAAGCCGAAGAAGTAATCCAGGGACAAGAGAGAGCAAAAAGAGGGGAGCCCGAGGGCTCCCCTTGCGCGTTTCAAACTTGTTGGTCAGCAGTCCGGGCTCAAGCAGCCTGCGCTCGCGGGGCGGGGGCATAACTGGCCCGCTGCGAGCGACGAACGAGATGCCGCTCCAGTCGCTTGGCCGTATAGGCAGAGCCATAGGCGAAGCGCATCATCGAGCCGAAGCTGAGTGCCGACGAGATGCCGATGAAATAAAGCCCGGGGATACTGCTCTCGAAGTGGCTGGAGAGCACCGGAATGTGATCCACGGTGCGGATCTGGCGCTCAAGGTCCGGTCGCAGAAAGGGCAAGCGGCGGAGATCGACGTGGTAGCCGGTCGAAGCCACAATGTGGTCGAAGGCAATCTGCTCGATCGACCCATCGCCGCGCGCGAATGCGACCAGCGGCCGGCCTTCGCGCATCTCGGCAGTGCGGACCTTGACGCTGGTCAGGACGCGAACCTTACCCTCGATGCGCTCCCGCATGGGCCAGCCGGCCGAGGGGCCGAGCAGCCGCTGCAGCAGGTCCATCCGCGTACGGGCGGGCAGGTAGCGGAACAGGTGAGGAAATTCGGTCAGCAGGCGCGATTTCCATCCCGGTCCGAGGCCCGATCCAGGACACCGCAGCTTCTCAAGCATGGTGCGCTCGCGGTCCACCGGCTTGGCATGAAATTTGAGTGCAGTCCGGCGGGAGGCGATCGTTACCTCCGCCCCGGCCTCCTGCAGCAGCGCGGAAAGGTCAATCGCTGAGGCTCCGCCGCCCACGACGAGCACCTTCTTGCCCGCCAGCCTGGACGGATAACGAACCTGGGAGGAGTGGCTGAGCACGTCCGATGGCAGACCGCGCAGCACCTCCGGAATCCATGGATAGTGTGAGATGCCAACGGCAAGGACGACGCGGCGTGCGACGAAGCTCTCGCCCGTATCGAGTGTCAAGACGAAGTTGCCGTCGCCGCGCTGCAGATTGACGAGCTTCGCGTTCTCCAACTCCGGGACCATGCGGCGCTGAAATTCGCGGCAATAGTTTGTGAACAGCTCAAGCGAGACCGGGATACATGTCGCGTGGTACGGCAGCTTGTGCTCTTCGCAGTAGTGGTGGAGCCGGAACTTACCCTGCGGATCGGAAAGGTCGCTGGCAAAACCGTCACTCTTCAGCAGCATGCCCTCGGGCATCTGCTCGGACCACGTCTCCATCACGCGTCCTACGATACGAAACGGCACTCCTGCGGCGTGTAGATGTGCTCCAAGTGAGAGTCCGTACGGGCCCGCGCCAACAATTGCCACTTCCGTGCTCTGCATCGATTCTCCGTCTGCCATAAAACCGCGAGGGATTCTCCTAACTGTCGCTCAACCCTGACTCAGATGTCTTCGGAAAGAGGAAGGCTGTCATGACATCGGTTTTCGTCCCGATGGTTACGATCAACGTAAAAATTTCAGCACAAGACTTTTTGCCAGTTCAATACAGGGGATCGCCGTCAATAGGACGGCGCTCAGCCGTCCGGGGGTTTGCCGCATCTCGTAAGATGGAGTGGAGCGGTTGCCCCTCGAAACTGCCATGGCTGAATCCTCCTCCAGCGCACCCATCTGCGCACTGCTGTTAGCCACGCAACGCTGGCCTACGGGCGCGCGCCTTGGGCTGGCGCTCGCCGCGGCGGGGTTCCGCGTCAGTCTCTGGGGACCTCACGAGCATCCGCTGCTGGCCACGAAGGCCTGCGCGCAACATTTCCCCAGTTCGATGTTCGAACCGATGGCCTCGCTCGAGTCTGCCGTGCTCGCAGCAAAGCCGCGACTGATCGTGCCATGTGACGATCTGGCCACGCAGCGCCTCCAGGCACTCGGCCATGACGCGATGACGAACAGTGGCAAGCGTGCACTGCTCTCGTTGATCGAGCAGGCGATCGGGTCGCCGGAAGAACTGGGCCGCTTAACGGCGCGCAGTTACGTTCTCGGAATCGCGGCGGAGGAAGGGATCGCGGTGCCACTCAACGCGCCGGTCCAGACGCCCGTGCAGTTGCGGACTTGGCTCGATGCAAATGGCTTCCCTGCTTTCCTCAAGGCGGACGGCACCTCCGGGGGCATCGGCGTGCGGCCGATCCACAACTATGAGCAGGCCCGCACCACGCTGCGGACAATGGATACGCCGCCGCACCCGTTGCGAGCGTTGAAGCGCTTCACCTTTGATCGCGACTCGACGCTTCTGGGACCGCTGGTGCGGCGGGAGCGACCGGCGATCAGCGTGCAGCGTGCGGTTCCCGGCCGCGATGCAAACAGTGCGCTGTTCTGCTGGCGGGGCAAGGTGCTGGCGTCGATCAGCGTAGAGGTGCTGGCGACCGCTTACATGCGCGGCCCATCGACGGTGTTGCGTCGCATTGAGCATCCTGCGATGGATCGCGCAGCAGACGTGCTGGCGGCTCGGCTTGGATTATCCGGCTTTTATGGACTGGATTTCATTCTGGAGGAGCAGACTGGCGCACCCTGGCTGCTCGAAATGAACGGCCGCGCCACCCAGATCTCGCACCTCGCACTGGGCGCAGGACACGATCTGGCTGCTGCGGCCTTCTCGGCGGTGACGGACACGCCTCTGCACCCGCGAGCGATTGTTACCCAGGCAGATACGATTGCGCTCTTTCCGCAGGAGTGGCAGCGCGATCCGGCGAGCCCGCTGCTCAAGACCGCCTTCCACGACGTGCCGTGGGACGCGCCGGGCTTTGTGCGCTTCTATGTCAACCAGCGCGGCGGATGGCGGCGGCTGCTGAGCCACCAGTACTGGCGCGAGCGTCGCAGCGGGAAGCAGATTCTCGAAGGCGCCGCGACCTCAAAGGCAGCCTCCCGCATTCCCTAGCGTCGGCTCCTCTACAGGCCCAGGCCGCCATCGACGCTGAGGATCTGACCCGTGATGAAGCGCGGCCCGGTGGCAAAGAAAAGCACTGCCGCGGCGACATCATCCGGAGTGCCGTTTCGGCGCATCGGCGTCTTCTCGATGAAGTGCTCGTAGCCGGCATCGACCTCTCCGTTGACGATCATGCCCGGTGCTACGCAGTTCACGCAGATCTCGGGCGCCCACGCCTTGGCCATGGTCTGAGTCAGCATGTGCAACGCTGCCTTGGACACACAGTAATGTCCATGGGTGGCCCACGGATGCAGCCCACCGAGCGACCCGATGTTCACGATGCGGCCCTGCCGCTGCTTCAGCTCTGCATGGGCGGCCTGCGCCATCAGGAACGGTCCGCGGGTGTTGGTGTTCAGCATCGCGTCCCACTGCGCTGGTTGGATCGACTCGAGCGGCTGGGTTGAGAAGGCCCCTGCATTGTTGACCAGCAGATCGAGCCGCCCCATCTCGCCCATGGCTGCATCGACCGCAGCGCGAACACTGGCGGGCTCGCCGACGTCGCACGGCACCGCGGCAGCGCGCACCCCGTACTCGCCGATGGCATCGACCGTCTGCTGGGCTTCCTGCTCGGAGTTGCGATACGTAATGACCACATCGGCTCCATGCTGCGCCAGCTTCAGAGCCAGCGCGCGGCCGATCCGCTTTGCCGCGCCGGTGATCAGCGCGACCCTTCCTTCGAGTTCAGGCATATAGAGCGATTCTACTCAGCGCGGCGCAGGTGAGAGCGCGACGCCGACACGCTGGTCTGCACAGCCGTAGTAGAGCCACCAATGCTCCTGGAACCAGACCAGCCCCTCGGCGAAGGTGGTGCCCGCGGCATATTGCCCGCTCTGCTCCCAGGGCAGCTCCGGGCGGAAGATGGGCTGATCCGTGCGGGCCAGCAGGTGGCGCGGATCGTCCGCCGAAAAGAGCGCCTCTCCGACTGAGTAAGTACCGGCTGCGAGCGCCGGGTCGCGCGGCAGTGTAGGGACGGGTGGGCTGGGAGCAGCCTTGTCGGTTGCGTTCTTGGCGTTCGCATTCTTGCCGTTGTAGAGCAGAACGATGCCCTTTTCGGTGAGCACTGGGGGCGGCCCCACCTCGGGCAGCCCGCTGTCGAACTTCCCTGCCCGCGCTCGCATCAGGACCAGCGGCTGGTGCTTCGCGTTCTCGACCGGGGACCAGTGGACCAGGTCGTCTGAAGTGGCGAGGTGGATCTCGCCTTCGCCCCAGTACATCCAGTAGTGCCCGTGAATCCTGACCGCGATGCATCGGCCATGCGTCACGCACTCGGTGACGATTCCCGCAGACTTGTACTTGAGGCCACCCCAGCGGCTCATCCCAAATGCCGGGCCGTGCTTGACCCAGGTGTGCAGGTCGCGCGACGTCGCGATGCCGACGCGGTAGGTCTCGCGATTCCACTGTGTGTAGGTCAGGACATAGCTGCCATCCGGTGCTTCGACCAGTCGCGGATCTTCGGTGCCGCCAGGCCACTCGCGTGACTGCTCGCTGTCCCTCGCCGGATAGAAGACCGGCGTCGCTTCACGTTCGAAGTTCAGGCCATCTGTGCTGGTCGCCAGGCCGAGGCGCGAGGTGTGCATGCCGATCTGCATAGCGCCGGAGTCGTCTTCCGCGCGGTAGAGCATCACTACCTTGCCGTTGCGCACGACTGCGGCCGGATTGAAGGTGTGGAGCGCCTCCCAGTGCACGGGCTTGCCGAGGATCGGGTCCGAAAAGACCGATTCGGGCCGGGCGGTGATGAGCGGCTCCGGGTGTGGAGGACGGGTGAGTGGTCCGATCTGCCATCCAGCGGGGATCCTCACAGAATCGCTGGACTGTTTGTTCGCGAGGGGCTGCGCGGAACTGGCGGTGAGCGGTACAAGCAGCAGCAGGGCGAATGGACTGAGCCACTTGCGAAAGGCGGTACGCTTGCCCGCCACTCTAGCAGCCGGAGCCTACAACAGACGGGCCCGAAGGAGGAAACAACAGCGATGAGCGGCTTGACTCGCTGTGCAGGCGGGACTAGTCTCGATTCAGAGGCGAACAAATGGCGAATACTCAGGCCCGCTCGCTCCCCCTCTTTCCCGATCTGTCGGCCACTCCACGCAGCGCCGGGCTCGCTCGTATGGCGGCTGACAGCAGTGCAGTGGATCGCGGCCACCTGGTCGAGTTCCGCTCGCTCCCGGTCCGCTCCATCCTGAATCGAACCACGTCGCGCCGGGGGCTGCACTTCGCCTGGAGCATCAATCCGTACCGCGGCTGCGAGTTCGCCTGCCGCTACTGCTACGCCCGCTACACGCACGAGTTCCTCGAGCTGCGCGATCCGGCAAGCTTCGAGCGGCAGATCTTCGTGAAGGACAATGCCGCGTGGCTGCTTCGCCAGGAGCTGCGGCAGGTGCAGCCTCATGAAGAGATTGCGATCGGCACCGCTACCGATCCGTACCAGCCGATCGAGCGTCGTCTGCGGGTGACGCAGAGCCTGCTTGCCGTGCTGGCCGAGCAGCGTGGGCTGCGCATCGGGATCGTGACCAAATCAGCGCTGATTGCGCGCGACCTGCGCTACCTCTGCCGGATCGCGAGCAACAACGAACTGGTGATTCACCTGACGATCACGACACCGGACGCCGAGCTGGCTCGCATCCTTGAGCCACGCGCGCCGAGACCCGATCTGCGATTTGCGACGGTGCGGCGTCTGCGGCAGGCGGGGCTGCGCGTTGGGGTGCTCTGCTCTCCGCTGTTGCCCGGCCTGACAGACACCGGCTCGGCGCTGAACCGGATGGCAGAGCTGGCGCGCGAGGCGCGGGCCTGTTTTCTGCATGCCAATCCGCTATTTCTGAAGCCGTGTTCGCGGGATACCTACCTCGCCTTCATCCGCGAGCACTTCCCGCAGTTGGAGCCGATGTATCGCGCGCGGTATGACGACGCGGCCTTTGTGCCGAAGGCGTATGCCGAGCGCTGCCGTGAGCTGCTACAAGCGGCCTGCCGCAAGCACGGGCTGTCCGAGCGTCGCGATGACGCATTGCTGACGCGCGATGTGGGGGTGCCGGCAGGCTTCCGTCCGTCGGAGCCGCAGCTCTTCCCGGCAAACGCATTGTGCGCCGTACCGCGCACGCCCGCAAACGCATTGTGCGCTGTACCGCGAAAGCCGCCGCAGTCAGTTGGCGTGCGCTAGCGGGTGACGATCACTTCGTAGAGATTATCTTTGGCGAGGAAGAACTTGCAGCCGTTGTACCGCTCAAAGGTCTTCTCGATGCTTCGATTGCTGAAGGAGCGGCGCAGCGGCACCGGGATGGACTCCTGCACATCGATGGCATCGCTCTCACCCACGTGATAGCGGCAGTAAGCGGTATTGTCGCCGGTCTGCTTGTTGTGAAAGAGGGCCAGCACCTTGCCGCCGGGCTTCATCGACGAGCGCAGTCGATCGACGACGGGCTGCACCAGCGGTTCAGGCAGGTAGTCGAGCGTGGTCCATAGCAGCACCGCATCGAACTCGCGACCGGAGAAGTCGAGGTTCTCGTCGAGGAACCGCTCGACATCGAACGTTGGGTCGGCGCCGTTCTCTCCCGGCTTCATCCAGTCCGGCTTCTGCGCGTCCGGCACCAGGTCGGCCATGTAGACGCTGTGACCGGCATTAGTCAGCAGATTGATATTGGTGGGCGACGTCGGGCCGATGTCCAAGATGCGCAGGCCGCTTTCGCTAAGCAACTGCTTCTTCAATGCGGACCATCCACTTGAATGCCGTGGCACGCGTGGTCCGTTCAACACCGTTGGTGTGCTGGACTGCGCGTCATCCTTGGATCGCTGGAAGGGATTCCTGAACACGAGTGGCTGTTGTCTCCGCGCCTGGCATGTGCCGCTGTCGCTTAGCCGGCGTTGGTGGACCGGTCTTACTTTGCCTCTGCCGGCTGATGCTTGGCTGAGGCGCCCTGCACCAGGTCGACCTTGCCCTTGAAGTTGGCATTTTCTTCGATCGAGAGGCGTGCAGCCGTGAGATCGCCGTTCAGAGTGGAGCCTTGGCGCAGTTCGACCTTGCCGCTCGCGCGTACATCGCCCTGCAGGGTGCCCACGACCACGACATCGCGCGCAGAGACATTCGCGGCGACCCGGGCGTTCTGCCCGATGGTCAACCGGCTGTCATTCAGGGTGATCGTTCCTTCGATCACGCCGTCGACGACCAGATCTTCGCTGCCGTTCACTTCTCCGCGGATCTGCACCGACTTGCCGATCACTGCCGCGCTGGACTCACCTGCCATGATGTCCCCATTATCTCCTGCTGACGTTCAGCGCTCCGCAACTGCGGACTGCCGTTCTGAGCGAACTATACGCAACGTACGGAGGACGCTGCAACCTCCGCACATGACACTGGTCGTGAATCGTGAAGGATATGTGGTGCCTGCTACCCTTGCGGGAAGCGAACCGTCCCATTCACATCCACATAAATATCGGAGAGCCTGCTTGATCGATTCCGCTGCGCGCTGTGTTCTCGTCCCTGCTGTGCTGCTCCTCGCTTTGCATGCTCCGGCCATGCGTGCTCAGTCCGAACCCGCGCCTCCGGAAGATCCAGTGGCGCTGGTGCGTTCGGCCTCCTGGAACGAGTTGCACGCGTCCAACAGCAGCCATCCATTCCGCTTCCGCCTGCGCAAGCAAGATGAAACCGGGGTGACCACGAAGGACATCGTCGAGACGAAGGATGGAGATATCGCGCGGCTAATCGCGGTGAACGATGCCCCGCTGACGCCGGAAAGGGCAAAGGCCGAACGAGCACGGCTCGATAACCTTGCCGCGCATCCGGAGATCCAGGCGCACCGCCAGAAGAAGGAGAAAGAAGACAGCACGCGGGAGAACGAGATGGTTCGCCTGCTGCCCGATGCCTTCCTTTACACCTACCGAGGCATCGCGAACACAACGAATGGTCCCGCTTACCGGCTAAGCTTCGAGCCGAATCCCCGCTTCATTCCGCCCGACCGTGAGGCGCAGGTGTATCACGGGATGGCCGGCGAGTTGTGGATCAACTGCGCGCAGAAGCGCATGGCGCGCCTTGATGCGCACCTCATCTCAGACGTGGACTTCGGCTGGGGCATGGTGGGTCGCCTGTACAAGGGCGGCACCATCCTGGTGGAGCAGCGCGACGTGGGCGAAAATCACTGGGAGAGCACGCACCTGAAGCTGAACCTGACCGGCAAGATCCTGATGGTGAAGAACCTGGTGATCCAGTCGACCGAAGACGGCTCGGAGTACAAGCCGGTCAGCCCCACGCTGACGTATCGCGACGCGATTCGCATCCTCGAAGGCGAGTGAAGCCGGTCTCGCTATTTGTGCGCATGGCCCAGCGCGAGCCGTAATCCGCTGCGGAAGGTGAACGGCAGCGCAGGAAA
This sequence comes from Candidatus Dedyshia acidiphila, assembly GCF_051025295.1. Lineage (NCBI taxonomy): Bacteria > Pseudomonadati > Acidobacteriota > Terriglobia > Terriglobales > Acidobacteriaceae > Candidatus Dedyshia > Candidatus Dedyshia acidiphila. The sequence continues at coordinate 12,034 of NZ_JBMGJV010000010.1, forward strand.
TCCGATCGGCCCGATGTGCTGATCGCTCGTCAGATTGTCGAGCTGTGAGTAGATACCAAGCCGCGGCTCGATCTGGTAACTGCCGCCGATATCGATCTTCGCATACGCCTCGTCGAGGTTGCGATTCGGCAGCAACATCGAGTTATCGCCCGCGAGCGCTGAGTATGAGCTGAGAAACGTGGAGTCATCACTGCGGCTTGCAAAGCTTCCCTGCACCTGCGCGAACCACTTCGGCGTTGTGTAAGTGAGTCCGGCGAAGCCCACGTGCGGCGCGCGACGAAACGGCCGTGCACCGATCAGTGGTGAGGTGATGCCGATGGGGACGCCGGGAAAGAGCGGGTTCTCCTGCGGTCCGATCGCGTCCGACGAGAACGAGCGCTGCACCACGCCATCCGTATACGTGTAGCCGCCGCGGGCGAGCCAGTGCGAGCCTAGCGTGCCGGTCAGCTCCACCTCCGCCCCCTGCGTGCGATAGGCGAGTGAATTCAGGTCGGCGCCGCCGTACGTAGTCTCGACTGCTGTTGCCACCTGCTGGCTCACACCGAGTAGCGGCAAGGTGGATCCGCTGACAAACTCGATCTGGTTGCCGAATTGATTGTGGAAGTAAGTCGCGGTGAGCAGCAGGCGTTCGCTGAAGAGGCTCTGCTCAAGGCCGCCGTCGTAGCTGCGGCTCCCTTCCCCGCCGATGCGATGCACACCGAACTGCGGGATCAGGTGGCTGTAGCCATACTGCGTCAGGATGCTGTTGAGCGACGCGATCTGCGAACCCAGGTCGGGCTCCTGCACACCCTTCGCGAAGTTGAAGCGCAGCTTGGTGCCGTGCACGCGTCCCGCACCAGGACGGATTACGTAATACGAGAGGCCCACGCGCGGCTCGCCGACAGTGCCGTAGAGCTGGTTCTTCTCGATCTCTCCGCTCAGTGTGTAGAAGAAGCGGTTGCGGAAATCACCAGCAAATTGGCCGATGTATTCGTAGTTCGACCGGCCGATGCTCTCGGCCAGTCCGAAGGAGCGATTGTTGTAACTGCCGCGCTCATCGACGTAGCGGAATCCGACGAGGCCGGTCAGGTGTGGCGTGATGCGCAGATCACTTTGGAAGTAGAACTGATCGCGATTGTTAGCCATGTCGCTGGCATTCGGGTACACGCCGCCGAACTCCGTGCCGTAGTTCATCAGCACCTGGCCGGTGGCGCTGTAACCATTCGCACCCCGGATCACCACTGGCAGACCGTAGTAGTTGGTGTACGTTGAATCGCCCGTGCCGAAGGTGATCGGCACGCCCGCGGGGTACCATTGCGCGGTCTGCTCGCGCTTCCGTGTCAGGCCGTAGCGGAAGAGATTGTGCCACGTCTCGCTCGTCTGGTTCTCGAAGGTTGCCGACAGGTAGACGTTCTGATCGCTCTGCTTGCCATCGTTGGTCAGCGCCTGGAAATTGTACGGCCCGGGTACCCCTACGGCTGCGTTGGCATTGCGAGCGGTGACACGAAACAATGTCGACGCATTCAGCGCGTAGCCGAGGTTCGCAACCTCGCTGTTGAGGTGGTACTCGTCCTGGGGCAGCGTATTCGAGGAGCGCAGTGCAGATGCTGCGCCGTAGTAGTCCAGCTTGTGCCACGTGCCTGCGCCCTGCAGTTCATTGCGATAGGTATGGAAGTTGCCGCCGTCTCCTTCATAGAGCAGTGATGGGAAACTGGTTGTGCCGCGCGGTGTCTCCAGGCTGACCACGCCAGCGGCTGCGTCCGATCCATAGAGCGTGCTGTTCGCGCCGCGGTAGATCTCGAAGTTCTGGATGCCGGTTGAGGCGAGCGTGCTGAGGTCGAAGAAGCCGCCGATGTTCTCTACAGGATTACCATCGAGCACGAACCGGTTTGCGGACGAACTGCCGCCGCGCACGAACAGAGATGTCACGCCGCCGTACATGCCCTGCTGCACCAGCAAAGTGCCGGGCGACTGCCGCAGCGCATCAGCCAGGATGGCGCGATTGCGGAAGTCCGGCTCGGGCACCTTGGTGATGGCGCCGCTGACCTGAGCCTGCGGCGTGGGCGTGGCGCGCTCTGTCACGACTACCTGCTCGTTGACGCGGGCCGGCGCAAGCACGACGTTCTGCACCCGCGAGTCCAGCACGCCCGCGTAGAAGCTGCGGGTCGTGATCTCGCGGAAGGTCAGGCTGACCACCGTGACGGTGAAGTGTCCCGCGTAGCCGGTGTGCAGCGTGTAGGTCCCGTCGACATTGCTGCGACCGCTGCCAACGACCTTACCGCCGAGCAGCAACGCGAGATCCGCGCCAGCGACGGGCGCGCCCAGCATGTCCGTGACGCGTCCATGCACCTCGGCTGCGTACGTGCTTCCGGCGCTGGCCGTCATGAGTGCAAGCGCAAGCGATCCGCGCCAACGGCGCAGCAACGGCAACTTCATCAGTGTCTCCTGTTCCTGTGGGGCCCTGAAAGTGGTCGACACCCGGACCCGGCTTAGCCCGCGAGCTGCTCCGCGATCGACCGGGTGCGCGACGTCGGGACGTCGCCCGTATGCGCCGTGGTCACCGGCTCGATCAGCGCGATCCCGCACTCTTCGACAGCGATCGGATTGTGGCGCTTGCCGCGCGGGACGACGTGGAAGTCGCCCGGACCGAGCCGCACATCGCCATCTTCAAACTGCAGCACCAGTTCGCCATATAGAACGAGGAACAACTCGTCCTCATGCTCGTGCTGGTGCCACACGAACTCGCCTTTCAGCTTGGCGACTTTGACGTATTGGTCGTTCACACGCCCGACCACGCGCGGCGACCAGTATTCGGTCAGCTCCGCGACGGCCTGCTTCAGATTGGCTATCTGCATGTTCCTGTCCTCCGGCGGCGTGTCCGGGTGTCCTCTGAGCATCCTATATGGCGCGGCCGGCAGTATCTCGGGATGCCTTCCCAACGGCGGGCAAACCTCGTAAGCTGGCGCACACGTCGCCATGACCGCCACCCACACCGTTTCCGCCCCCGATCCGCTCGTCTCTCCAGTCTCACCATCGCAGCGCTATCTCGCCGTAGATGTGCTGCGCGGACTCACCATTGCGTTCATGATCATGGTGAATAACAACGGCAACGAGCACGCCTTCTGGGCCATGAAGCATGCGGACTGGAACGGCTTTACGCCCACGGACCTTGTCTTTCCGACCTTCCTCTTTCTGGTCGGCGCGTCCATCGTCTTCTCGACCGAGTCGCGGCTGGCGCGCGGCGTCTCCCGCCTGACGCTGTTTGCGCACACGGTTCGGCGCGCGGTCATCCTCTACCTGCTCGGCCTGCTGGTGAACAGCTTCCCTTTCTTCCGGCTGAGCACGATGCGCTACTACGGCGTGCTGCACCGCATTGCGATCTGCTACCTGATCATCGGAACGCTCTACATCTTTGTCAGGCGGCGGGAGGGCTCGGCTGCCGGTCAGCCCACGGTCGCTGACAAGGTCGCGCTCCTCGTCGCTTGTCTGGTCGGCTACTACCTGCTGATGCGGTTCGTGCCTGTGCCCGGCTTTGGCGTGCCCGGGCGCGATATCCCGCTGCTCGATCACGACCGCAACCTGGTCGCGTGGCTCGATCGCCAGATCTTCTCCGCGCCGCATCTCTACGAACAGACGCGCGATCCTGAAGGACTGCTCTCAACACTTCCAGCCCTCGGCACAACACTGATGGGCGTACTGGCTGGACTGTTCGTGCGCATGAAGTCGTTCAGCGACACACAGAAGGCGCTGCGCCTGGCTGCGGCCGGGGCTTCGAGCGTGATCGTCGGCGCGCTGTGGAATGTCATCTTCCCCATCAACAAGAAGCTGTGGACCTCCAGCTTCGTGCTCTTCGCCGGCGGCTGGTCGCTGCTACTGCTGGCCAGCTTCTGGTACCTGGTGCAGGTGCGCGGATGGCGCAAAGGCACGTGGCTGTTCATGGTGTTCGGCGCCAACTCGATCACGGCGTATGTGCTCTCTGAGTTGATTGCTCCGGGGTTCGGGAACGTCATGGTGGCGCCCCACGTCAGCGTGCTGCGCTGGATCGACCTGCGCATTGAGCATGTGATCGCGTGGCCGCCGCTGGCCTCGCTTGCCTATTCCGTGCTCTACATGCTGGTGTGCTGGCTGCTGGTGCTGCCGCTCTTCCGCAAGCGCATCTTCATCAAGATCTGAGTCGCTCGCTGGGGGGCAAAAAGAGGCATCTGCTGAGTGGCAGATGCCTCTTTGCTTTTTGCGTCGGACGCTCAGCTGCCGAGGATAGGAACGGCTCGGCTGGTGGACCCTGGAGCGAACTATCCCGGTGAGCGTCATCGAAGGCATAGCAGCCCGGACAACGCAGCGGACATTCTTTTGCGCATCGCTGCGCGCCTTCACACACTCCTAGCCTGACATACCCGCTGGACCATCTCGAGGCGACGGACCCGTGCCGCGTGGTTGAATAAAGGAGAGGACAACGAGCAAGTGCCCCTGAACTGCGGAATCGTCGGACTGCCCAACGTGGGCAAAAGCACCATCTTCAATGCGCTGACCTCGGCGAAGGCCCAGGCTGCCAACTACCCGTTCTGCACCATCGATCCCAACACCGGCGTGGTCACCGTGCCGGATGAGCGGCTGACGAAGATCGCAGCGATCTTCGAACCGCGGAGCCTGGTGCCCACCACGATGGAGTTCATCGACATCGCGGGTCTGGTCGCCGGCGCGTCGAAGGGCGAAGGCCTCGGCAATCAGTTTCTTGGACATATCCGCGCCACGGATGCAATTGCGCACGTGGTGCGCTGCTTTGACGACCCCGAGGTGATCCACGTCGCTGGAGGCGTGAATCCGTTGAACGACATCGAGGTGATTGAGACGGAGCTGATGCTTGCCGACCTGGACACGGTGGACAAGCGCATCACGCGTACAGAGAAGGCTGCGAAATCCGGCGACGCCAAGGTGAAGACAGAGTTGGCGGTGCTGCAGCGGCTGCAGCAGACGCTGGGAGCGGGCAAGCCTGCGCGTTCGCTCGAGTTGTCGATCGAAGAGCGGCCCATCGTGCGCGATCTGTTCCTGATCACGTCGAAGCCGCAGCTTTACGTTGCGAACGTAGACGAGGACGGACTCGCCGGCGGCAATGCGTACACCGCGGCGGTCGAGCAGCGTGCGGCAGCGGACGGCAGCCAGGTCGTGCTCATCTGCGGTGCGCTCGAGAGCGAGATAGCGCAGCTTGAACCGGCAGAGCGCATCGAGTTCCTCGCCAGCATCGGACTGGAAGAGCCAGGGCTGAATCGGCTGATCCACGCGGCCTATCGATTGCTTGACCTGATTACTTACTTCACAGCGGGCGAGCAGGAGGTACGTGCGTGGACGATTCGGCGCGGCACGAAGGCGCCGGGGGCAGCGGGCGTCATCCACTCCGACTTCGAGAAGGGCTTTATCAAGGCAGACTGCTACGCCTCAAGCGACCTCTTCGAGCTGGGCAGCGAGCAGGCGGTGAAGGAGAAGGGCCTCCTGCGCTCGGAGGGCAAGGAGTATGTGGTGAAGGACGGCGATGTGCTGTTCTTCAAGTTCAACGTGTAGCGCCTCTGCAGCAGTGGTGACGCGGTCGCAGCCGCGGGTACACTAGGCGCGAGTGGCCCTGTAGCTCAGATGGATAGAGCGACGGTTTCCTAAACCGCAGGTCGGAAGTTCGAATCTTCCCAGGGTCACCAGTTCCCTTCCGCCGGCAATCGTTCCGAGCAAGCACACCACCTTTACCGCGAACGCACACGCCACGTCCAGCGCGAGCGGGTGACTCTTCAACTTATGTGCGCCAGTAGTTGTTGGCGGCTGCAATGGTCTGGAATTCGATCGCGACGACTTGGCTGGCGGCGATCAGGCTGTCAGGGTTTGTCGCATAGCTGGGGCGACCTTGCTTGAGTACGTCAAGGTCCGGCTGAATGTTGTGGATCATGTGACGCGAAATGGTAATGGCGAGCCGGCGTCCTTCTTCGGGTGTTGCCGTGATCAAGGTTCCACCCGGGATGAGAACTAATTCGGATTCTGGTAGACGATTCATCGTGAGCTCCTCTGGCGTATGCCTGTTCGTATGGTCCGTGGTTGAGACGCAGTTACGCATGGCGAATGCTGTGATCTGGCCCGGTTGACCCGTGTGCGTCGCGGAGTCGTTGGTTCTCCATGATCAGCTCCACTACGATCTGGCGCAGGCTGGCATTCTCCTGCACCAATAAGCGGCAGCAGGGCTGCGATGGCACTGCTCTCAGGAGCGAGATCTCTCCCTCATGCTCATCCGAAAAGTGTCTGCGCATCGCGTCCAATCGGCTGCTCCTCGTCGTGCCAGCGACGCGGCCAAGTGGATCTCCGCGTCTGTATGCAAGCTAGGCAGAGATGCGGACGAGCGGCAGCCCAATTCGAGATGACCGCGAGTGCCACTTTCGTAGGGTGAGTGGATGGTACGCCCGCGCACCTCGAAAGAGGGGTGTCGCGGAACCGCTTCTGTAGCTGGTCAGTTGAGGCACGCGGGCCTATGTTCATAGATCAGGGAGAGTGGAATGCGAGCGATGCAATTGCGTGCCGGAGCGGGCGATGACCTGCTCATGGCAGTTGACGTGGAGAGGCCGGAAACTGCACCGAGCGAAGTATTAGTCGAGGTGCACGCAGCTGGAGTGATCCCGACGGAGCTCGACTGGTGGCCCAGCACGCATCATCCGGACGGGTCTCCGCGGCAAGACGCCGTGCCGGGTCACGAGTTCTCTGGCGTGATCGCCGGAGTCGGAAGCGACGTGCATCGCTGGAGCGTGGGCCAGGAAATCTACGGCATGAACGACTGGTTTGCGGCGGGAGCGATGGCGGAATACTGCACCGCGCTGCCAGCGAGCATCGCGACGAAGCCGGCATCGCTGAGCCATGCGGAGGCAGCGACGGTGCCCATCAGTGCGCTGACGGCATGGCAGGGTATGGTGGATCGCGCGCAAGTGCAACCGGGCGAACGAGTGCTGGTGCAGGGCGGCGCAGGCGGCGTGGGTATGTTCGCCGTCCAAGTGGCGCATCTGCACGGCGGGCGCGTGACGGCTACGACCTCAGCATCGACGCTGGACCTGGTGCTGAGCCTTGGCGCAGAGGACGCGATCGACTACCGATCCAACAACGGGCGGCCTGAGCTCGGCCAATTCGACGTGGTGTTCGACACTGTGGGCGGCGAGACTCGCAGCCGCCTGCCGGAGCTTCTCGCGCCCGGCGGTAGGCTCATCTCCGTGGCGGCCGACGCTGAAGTGACGACCGACCCGGTCGCGCGTGCGGCCTACTTCATCGTCGAGCCGAACCAGAGCCAACTGCAGCAGGTAGCGGCGCTGATCGATGCGGGGCGGCTGAAGACGTTTATCAAAGCCGAGGTACCGCTGGCCGACGCTGGACGGGCCTATGCGGGGCAATTAGCGACTCACAGCCGTTACGGGAAAGTAGTGGTGCAGGTGCGGCCGGGATGACTGCATCACCCTTCGGTTCGATAACTCCAGGTCTCGTCTCTAAGTCTCGTCCCTAGCAAGAGAGCTGTACGAGCCGCGAGGTGTTAGCGCGGCCGGACTATACTGATCGCCCGGTCGCACGTATCTGGCGTTGTCTGAGGTGCCATGACCAATGGAATGATCACGATCCTGACAGTGGACGACCATCCGCTTGTGCGCGACGGCATCCGCTTCGCTGTCGAGTCGCAACCGGATATGCAGATCGTGGCCGAGGCTGACAACGGGCAAAAAGCCGTCGAGTTGTTCGGGATCCATCATCCGCAGATCACGTTGATGGATCTGCAGATGCCGTTGATGAACGGCATCGACGCGATCCTGGAGATTCGGCGCAGTGCGCCAGGCGCACGCGTGCTGGTGCTCACGACATACTCTGGCGATGTACAGGCCGCACGAGCGCTCCGGGCTGGCGCGGCGGGTTATGTGCTGAAAGGTTCGCTTCGCAAAGAGCTAGTGCAAGCCATTCGGGATGTGCATGCCGGCCGGCAGCGCATTCAGGCAGAGATTGCGAGCGAGCTGGCGGAGCACTACTCCGCAGACAGCCTGTCTTTGCGTGAGGTCGAGGTGCTGCGCGGCGTGGCTGCAGGCTGCTCCAACAAGATTGTGGCTGAGCAGCTCCGCATTACCGAGGACACCGTGAAGGGACACATGAAGAGCATCATGGGCAAGCTACAAGCCAATGACCGCACGCATGCAGTGATGATTGCGATGAAGCGCGGCTTTCTTGATACGTAACACCGCAGCGCACCTAACAAAAACGGGAGGGCGGCCGGAGATGAGCAAGATCGTTCTTGCGAAGGCCATCCCTACCTGCATGCTCCTCTTATTAGGACTGCTGCTGCCCTGCCTGCGAGCCGCGGCCGAGGGCGAGCGATGGCACGCGGCATCCATGCGACTGCCCGCGCGTCAGGCCGCACCCCCGCTGGAGGACATGGCGCACACCAGCTGGACACGCCGCGACGGCGCGCCCAGTGACATCGCCGCCCTCGCGCAGACCAGCGAAGGCTATCTGTGGATCGGCTCACGACTGGGCCTGTTCCGATTTGACGGTTTGCAGTTTCAGTCCTACCCATTCCACTCGGGCGATCCGCAACTGCCGGCATCAGATATCTCCGCGCTGGCAGCGGATCGCGATGGCGGATTGTGGATTGGCTACCGCATGGGTGGAATCAGCTACCTGAAAGATGGCCGCAAGGTGGACTACGACCGGAGCAGCGGCCTGGTCGGCGAGTCGACGGAGCAACTGGTCTGCCGTGACGATGGCTCCGTCTGGGCCACTGCGGATGGGCGGTTGATGCACCTCGACGGCTCACGGTGGCAGAACTACTCGGCAGCCCACGGGCTCGATTCAGATGGCTTGTACAGCCTCTTCTTCGATCGCGACGGCGATCTGTGGACTGCGGCCAAGCAGCACGTGTATGTACTGCGACGGGGCGAGCGGCGCTTTGTTGCGGTAGCCGAACCGGGCACGACAGTGAACCAGTTTGCACAGCGGCCGGATGGGCAGATCTGGGTTACCGATGCGTGGAAGAGCGTGCGTCCGCTCGAGCCCGATGGCAAGCGGCCCCAGGGCCAGCCGCAGCCCGTCCGGGTCCCCGGCGTTCCCGTCATGGTAGTGGATCGACAAGGCAGCCTGTGGCTGGCGCATGACTTCGGCGGTCTGACCCGGATCCGCTTCCCCGGCGGCGATAGGCGCGAGGTGGACAACTACGGCGCTGGCAACGGGCTGACTGATGGACAGACCCGCGCACTGCTGGTGGATCGCCAGGGCAGCGTGTGGGTCGCGACTGCGCGTGGACTGGACCGCTTCCGTCACTCGCCAGTGCGGCAGTTCAGTGGCGTTCGCCTGGACTACTATCCGGCGCTGGCGGCCGACCGGACGCAGGGGATCTGGTTCAACGACATGGACAAGCCGCTGATGCGGCTGCGCAATGGACAACTCAGCTTCATCGGCGTGGGACACGGCAGCAGCACTCTGTTTCAGGATGGCTCCGGAGGCATGTGGCTGCTGGACCCGATCACGCATGAGTTCTTTCGTTACCCGGAGAGCGGTGGCGAGCCCGAGCGTATCGCGATGCCCGAGGTCGCCCGCGATGTGGAGACCTGGTGCCTGGGGCAGGATGTCGATGGCGCGCTGATGGCGGGATTTGAAGGGCACGGACTGTGGCGCTACCGCGGGCAATGGCAGCGGATGAGCGACTCGGGGCTGCCCCAGGAGTCTCCGCTGTCGCTGATGCGCGGCGCCTGCGGCCGGGTCTGGCTGGGCTACGCACACAACCAGGTGGCGCTTCAGGACGGCAGCGGCTGGCATCTCTACGGTCCGGCACAGGGGCTGGAACTCAACTCGGTCTTTGCCTTCTACGACGAGGGGGAATTGATGCTGGCCGGCGGGTCGGATGGACTCGCGTTTCGCGATAGGCGGGGATTCCACAATCTGCGCCTGCGGGAGCCTGGATTGCTGCGCGGGATCTCCGGCATTGTGCGCGACCGCTCTGGCGACCTTTGGTTGAATGCCGGGCTGGGCGTGCTGCGGCTGCCAGCGTCGGAGTTACAGGCCGCGCTACATGATCCGCACTACCCCATGGATTTTCAGCTACTGAACGAGCGAGATGGGCTGATTGGCTCGCCCGCGCAGACCAAGCCCACGCCTTCCGCGGTGATGGATCGCGACGGCACGTTGTGGTTTGCTACGTCAGGGCATCTGGTCTCTGTCGATCCTGCACAGGCACGGCTGGAAGGCGCAGCGCCCAATGTTCTGCTGCAGGCGGTGTTGGTGAACGGCAGCGTCAGGCGGCCTGCTAGCGACATGAGCATCGTCGAGGATGCGCACCGACTGAAGACAGTCGAGTTCGACTACATCGGCGTGGATCTGCAGGCGCCCGACCGCGTGCACTACCAGTACATGCTGGAAGAGCAGGACCGCGAATGGCAGGAGGTCGGCACGCGGAGGCAGGCGTACTACACCAACCTCGCACCCGGGCGGTACCGGTTCCGGGTACGCGCGGCCAGCGGCACGGGTCAGTGGAGCGAACTGTCTGCGCCGCTTGCGCTCACGATCCATCCGGCGTTCTACCAGACGGGCTGGTTCTACTTGGCGATTGCGCTGCTGGCGTTGGGAATGCTGTGGTTGATCTATCGAATCCGGCTGCACGCGATCACAGCCAAGATGCAGGAGCGGCTGGAAGAGCGCGCCGGGGAGCGGGTGCGCATCGCCCGTGACCTGCACGACACTCTGCTACAAGGTGTGCAGGGACTGGTGCTCAGGTTCCATTACGCCGCTGAAAAGCTACCGCCAGACGAGCCGGTTCGCGAACTGCTCATGACCGCGCTGGACCGTGCCGACCAGGTGATCGGTGAAGGACGGGACAGGGTTCGGCAGCTGCGCGCCGATCGCTCTGCGCCCGGAGATCTGGAGCGCGAGTTGGGGCGCGCGATCGAAGCATTGAAGGATGGAACCGCCGCGGAGATTACCTTGTCCGTGACGGGTCATCCGCGTCGGCTGCACGCTACCGTTCAGGACGAGCTCTACTGCGTTGGTCGGGAGGCGCTCACCAATGCGGTGCGCCATGCATCGGCGGCCAAAATTGTTGTCGAGCTCGCGTATGAGACTCGCGTTCTCAGCCTGCGCTGCTGCGATGACGGTTGTGGAGTAGATCAGGACATCCTGCAGGCCGGCTTTCGGCAGGGTCACTTCGGGTTTCTGGGCATGCGCGAGCGCGCCCAGCGGCTTGGCTGCAAGTTGGAATTGCGCAGCGCTCGGGATGCGGGCACGGCTGTGGAGGTGCGGGTTCCGGGACGACGTGCATACGCTCCGGAGAGCCGTGATAGCTGGGCGACGCTGCTGCAACCGGCAAGTGTTCTCGAACCTTCCACTGTCACAGCAGCCGCATCTGCCACGCCGGAGGCGGCCCCGGAGCGCTCTGACAAGCCAGCGAAGCTCTTCGGCGACTGAGATGCTCCGCACGCGCGAACTGCACGAGCCGTGCGGAGCAGAACAGAGACGGTAAGCTCTCAGAGCACAATCGTCGTGACAGAACTGGCCGGTAGCGAGAGACGCAGCGCCTGCGCAGCCAGGCGGCAGTTCACCCTCTTCTCTGTCGTGGCGTTGTTGGTCAGCACCAGCACGCGACTCCCGTCAGGATTCTGTGCTGCGACGTGGTCGACATCGCCGACGGTGCCACGCGTGGCGAAGACGCGCGCGCCACGCCGGATGTGCCGTCCATAGTGCGCGAAGGCCCAGTACATGCCGCTTTGCGTGATCTGCTGCGTTTGGGAGTTGAGCGTGACCACGCCGCCGCAGGAGAACGGCCCGATATTGGGCCTTCCCTTCTCATCGAGCACCAGGTTCCAGCTCACGATGCAACGCGACCAGTTGTTGAGAATGGTCGTGAACTTCGAAGACCACTTGGCCCAGTCGGTCTCGTAATCGGCATCCGTGTAGTCTGGGCCGCCTTCGGTCCAGTACGCGTTCTTGTGGGGGAACATCTCGTGTACGCGTGTCATGGATGATGGGTCGCCGTAGTAACCATGCCAAGCCACGCCATCGACATACTTTGCGAGGTCTCCATCCTCGAACTCATCGACCACGCGACCCCACAAGTTGTAATTGTGGTCGAGAATCCAGATCTTCGTGTCGAGCCCGCTTTTCTCGATTGCCGGCCCGAGATGATCGCGGATGAAGCCAATCTCGTATTCCTGTCCCCACATGGCCTGCGGCATGCGGCCGTCCTGGTCGGTATCGATCTCGTTCTGGACGGTGATTGCGCGGATGTTCACGTGCTCTGCGCGATAGCCTTCGAGGAATTTAACGAAATAGTCTGCGTAGGGCGCAAACGACGCTTTGCGCATCGATCCACCCAGCAACGTGTGGCTGGCCTTCATCCAGGCTGGCGGGCTCCAGGGTGAGGAAAAGACGTACAGGTCGGAATTTGCCTGTTGCGCCTCACGCAGCATCGGCAGGATGTAAGCGCGGTCGTGATCGAGGCTGAAGTGCGCCATTTGCGGATCAGGTTCTGTGGTGTCGTCATAGGTGTAGGCATCACGGGAGTAGTCGCTGGAGCCAATGGTGGTGCGTGCGATCGAGAGACCCAGCCCTTCGGTGCTGAAGCAATCCCGCAGCAGTGCCTGACGGGCGTCCGTCTTCATCTGCGAGAGCAGATAGCAGGTGGCATCCGTGAGTGCGGCGCCAAAGCCGAGGAGATCCTGAAACTGCTGTTCCGGCACGAGCTCGATAGTGTCTGCAGGCGTTGCGTCGCTCGCCGTTGACCAGTTCGGGAGCGTGAGCGGTCGCATCTTGCCGGAACTGGAGGTCTGCCAAGCACGGGGCGGCTGCGGCGCCGCCCAGGCAGCGAGCGAAGGAAGCGCAGCAAGCGAAGGGCCGGCCAGCAAGGCCTGGCCCAGAAACGTACGACGGCTCGTCTGTTGCGACAAGAGACACTCCGCAAGTCGGTAGGAATGCAGACAATGGATTGTCTGGGTAGTCCCGCGATTCTACCTTCTGCCGAGCCAGTTGGCGTCGCCTTTTCTCTGAGCCCGATGGGTTTCCCGTCCGGCGCAAGCCCCGGGATCAGGTGACTATCCGGACTGTCAGCGCCGAAAGCGGCGCTTCCAAGCTGAACCGGCAAGCGCGACGGCATCCTACTTGCTAACTCCCGCAGATATCTCTACAGAGCGTGCAGCATGAAACCAGTCGGTGATCCGGTTCCGCGCATTAACAACGAGCTCGCTGTCGGCGAGGACCTCGACTTCCAGCGGAAGTGGTGGTCGTTCGAACGAGTGGTGTACATCGTCTTTGTCGTCATCGTGCTGCTGGATGTGGCCGGCGTGTTCGGCCGTGGCTATTTCGCAAAAGCGGAAGCGACGATCTCTGGGGGCGCGGCGCACCTGAAATACGAGCGAGTGCAGCGCGTGGGCACACCTTCCATCCTCTCGGTCGAGTTTGCACCAGACACAGCGGAGCAGGGACAAGTGCACATCTGGATGGATGGCGCGTTAACGAAGGCTCTTGGCAATCAGCGCATCGTTCCGCAGCCAGTGACAACGACGCTCAACAAGAATGGGTACGAGTACAGCTTTCGCGCATCAGACCCGCCGGCGATGACACGCTTCGCTCTGCAGCCGATCAAGCCTGGGGTGTTTACGCTCAAACTACGCGTCGGCAACCGGTCCGAGAGCCAGTTGCATATCGTCGTCATGCCCTAGAGACGCTCAGGCAGCGCGGCCAGCCGTCTCACCTTTCCCTTTTCGCGCGGGACGCAATACATCGAGCAGCACCTGCTCACCTTCGCGCAGCATGGTGCTTGCATTCGCCATACGCTCCTCACTGTTGCCGGCCTCCGGCAACTGAGCAGCCTCGCGCATGGCGTGGGTCATCTTGCCTGTCATGTAGATCTCCAGAACTTCAGGGTGCACATAGCACTTCCGGCATACCGAGGGAGTGTTGCCTAATCGGCGCGCGACCTCCTGGATGGCCGTCACGACATTCCGCTTGGCCTGCGCCTGCGACTCGAAAGCCTCGGCCTCGCGAAGCAGTACGCACGCCATGACTGTCCCGGCCCAGGTGCGGAAGTCCTTCGCCGTGATGTCGCGCCCACTGATCTCGCGCAGGTACTCATTCACATCCTGCGAATCGATGGCATGCGTCTGCCCATCCTCGTCGAGATATTGAAACAGTTCCTGCCCGGGCAGATGCTGACAGCGCTGGATGATGCGTGCCACGCGGCGATCGGTTAACGCGACTCGATGGCGCACGCCGCTCTTGCCCTTGAAGCTGAACGTGACCTTCGAACCTTCTACCTTGGTGTGCTGATTGTGCAGAGTGGTTAGACCGTAAGACTTGTTGCTGCGCGCGTACTCGGAGTTGCCGACGCGGATCAGTGTGCTCTCAAGCAGGCGCACGACCGTCGCCAGGATCTTCTGACGCGGTAGACCGGGTAGGGCAAGATCGGTTTCGACGCGCTCACGAATCAGCGGCAGCGCCTCGGCGAACTCCATCAGGTGTTCGTACTTGTTACCGTCGCGGGTGGTACGCCAGTTTGGGTGGTAGCGGCTCTGCTTGCGGCCCTTGGCGTCGCGACCGGTGGCCTGCAGGTGTCCATTGGCCACGGGAGAGATCCAGACGTCGCGCCACGCCGGTGGGATGACGAGCGAGCGGATCCGTGCAAGCGTGCTCTCGTCGCGGATCACCTTGCCGTCGGTGCCCACATAGCAGAAGCCTTTTCCGGCACGCCGCCGCCGAATGCCGGGTCGCTCATCCGTGATGTAACGCAGCCCTGCTTCGCGAGCGGATTGTGCAGGCTCCGGCATGGCAGTTGCGGAAGGGTTGGTCGCCATTGTGCATGTGACCGCGGCAGAGTGCTGCGTTGGTCCCCGATCACTCTGATGCACAATTCAGGCAGCAGATGTGAGCGGCTCTGCGGACTTGGTCCCATCGTGTGGAAGTGCCGCGAGCCAGTCAGCGAAGGCGCTCTCCAGACACGCCAAGGCACCGGGCCAGTCTCCTGGCGACGGTTGTCGCATAAGTCGCAGTGACGGATACCACGGACTGGTCGTCCCCTCCGCCATCCAGCGCCAGTCCGCGGCATGTTGGAGCAACACAAACCCGGGCACGCCGAGCGAGCCGGCGAGGTGCGCCGCGAAAGTGTCCACCGTGACGACCAGGTCGAGTTGCGCGATAGTCGCGGCCAGCGCGAGGCAGCCCTCTGCACATCGGCCAATCCCCTGCCACTCCGCGCAGTGTTGGCCGCCCTGCAGATTGATCAGTGTGCAGCGACTCCGGGTAAGGACCGGCTGCAACAGCGGGAGCGGGATCGATCGTGCCGGGTCCCAGTCCCCTGCTGCCCAGACCACGCCCACGCGAGGCTGCCTGCCCCGAACGGCATGCTGCCTCAGCAGCCGCTGCGGCAGACGCAGATAACGCTCCGCAAGCGGCAGGTCGGCTAAGTTCGTGCGGAAGACATAGGGCAACTCCGTTACTTCCGCCTGGACATCCCAGCTTCCAAGCGCCGGGGGCGTGCTCCAGTCCGTGACAGATTCGACTCCGACGGCACAGCGGACCAACTCCTGCATGCGTGGCGGGACCTCCCACGTCACCGTAGCGGCGACGTCTCGGAGCAGCGATGCATAGCGCAGCCCCTGAACCAGATCGCCGAAGCCATGGAGGCAGCGCACCACGACACGCTTGCCGGTGAGGTCTTCGCCCTGCCAGTAGCGGTGCGGATCGGGTCGACCGCGCTGCCGTATGGCATCGCTCTGCTGCCAGCCGAGTTCATAATTGCCGCGGAGCATGAATGCCATCCAACGGCCGGCCGCGCAGGCATCCGGGTCGGCCCCGGCCTGCTCTGCTTGGTCGAGGGCCACCAGAGCGGCACCAAGCTCGCGCGCTGTCAGCCGCTGCTCGGCTGCAAGCAGCAGCGCCTCCGCTGCTGGTGAAAGCTGGCTCACCGAGACTGCCCCGGTCCAGGCGACGGGTAGACGCAGAAGGGCGCGTCCGGCGCCTCGGGCAGCGGCTCCCAGCGGCAGACGTAGACCTCGTCTTCGGGCTGCGCTTCGATCGAGAACCCGGACGAGCGGAGCATCGCCTCGGCACAGGCGCGGTTGGGAATCCACCAATTCGTCTCGTCGTGCGAGTAGCGCTGCTCCACGAAGTAGGCCTTCGGGTAGCCCGGCTCGTTGAAGTGCGCCTCCTCGCGGAAGTCGTAGTCCGGCTGCAGATCGGCAACGGCTCGGCTGCCGCGCTGCATGCTTTGAAAGAGCATCAGTTTGCGCGCGACGTGTTCGTGGATCAGATCCAGCGCCAGCAAGGGATGCCGCAGGTGGTACAGCACGCCCATAAAGATGACGAGGTCGAACTTCTCCCCGAGCGCGCCCACGTCCCACACACTCATGCGACGAAAGTCCACATCCATGCCTTCGACGGAAGCAGCGAAACGCGCCTGACGCAGGTAGTGCTCGTCGTGGTCGATGCCGACGACGCGCTCAGCGCCGCGGCGCTTCATCTCCAGGCTGTAGAAGCCAGCGTTGCAGCCAATGTCGAGCACAGACCAGCCGTGCATGTCCTCGGGCAGCGCATCGCGGAAGCGAGCGTACTTGACCGCCGGGTAGTCGCCGAGGAAGTGATAGGGCGCTGTCTGCACACCGCGCAGCCGCAAAT
This sequence comes from Candidatus Dedyshia acidiphila, assembly GCF_051025295.1. Classification (NCBI taxonomy): domain Bacteria; kingdom Pseudomonadati; phylum Acidobacteriota; class Terriglobia; order Terriglobales; family Acidobacteriaceae; genus Candidatus Dedyshia; species Candidatus Dedyshia acidiphila. Next base: position 28,660 of record NZ_JBMGJV010000010.1, read on the forward strand.
TGTGGAACCACGGTCCGAGCGCTGCGACCTGCTCCTCGAGCTCTGCGGATGATGTGGCAGACGTTGGACTAGACGGGGGCGACGACACCATGGACTCCATCCTGTCTCTCCTCCTTGACGGCTTCGATTACCGGTTGCGAAGCTGCGGCTGCCGACTCCTGACCCTCCAGCAGACGCAGCGCGGCGCGGTAGCCATGCAGTGTGCCAACGTCCACGTAACCGCTGCCTGCACGAATGCCCACGGCTGAGCCGCCACGCCCCAACCACTCGTTCACCAGCGTGCCGAAGTACTCGTCCCGACGCTCCGGCTCGCACCACAACTTGTAAAGCGCATGAAAGACCGCGCCGGGCATTTTGAAGGCGCCCCAGACCCAGTTCGAACGCGCACCCTTCTGCTTGACTTGGATCTCACGCACTGAACCGTTCTCGTCCATGACGACGGCGTCGAAGAACTCCGGCCGCTCGGACGGGAAGAGCAGGAAAGAGAGCTGGTCGTCCGGCAGGCGCAGCAGACCGTTTTCAGGCATCCAGACGGTGTCCGGCAGTCCAACCATCACCGGCTCGTTATCGCGGATCAGTGGAGCCGCGCGGAAGATGGCATCGCAAAGCCCCGCAGGCTGTGGCTGCACAGCATAGACGATGTCAGCGCCCCACAGGCGGGAGCCGTAGTACTCGAGGATGTCGCCCTTGCCGGGCGAGATCACGAAGCAGAGCTTCTGCGCACCGCCGCGGATCATGCGCTCAACCAGGTATTCGCTGACGGCGCGTGGCCGCTCTGTGCCGTTCTCGACGCGGCTGCCAACCGGCAGCAGTTCCTTTGAAAACGCAAGCGGCTGGATGCGGCTGCCCACGCCGGCTGCTGGAATGACTCCCCACATCGGTCCTCCTCCTCTTTCGTGCTGCTCTCTAGGCAGCGCTGCCCCACGCCTCGCTTGTGGCCGCTTCGGTGGTGCCGAGGTTGCCGAGCAGCCGCTCCAGCTCATCCACGCGGCGGTCAGCGGTGTGGTCAGCCAGCGCACGTGCCTGGCCCGCTTCGCCGATGTGTCCGAGCTCTCGATCGGAGAGCGCCAGTGCGGCCAGCACGTCGTCTGCCGTATCGACACGTAGCAACTCCGTGCCGAGCGCGAAGAACGTCTCCAGGCCCTCCCAGTAGTCCGTCAGCAGGGTCGCGCCGCACGCGGCTGCCTCAAAGAGGCGGCCGGATGGACAGTATCCGTAAGCCGCCATCGCGCCGCGAGTCACGTTCAAGGTGGCGCGGCTCGATGCATAGAATGCCGGGTGCAGTGACGGCGGCAGGTGGCGGACGAAGAAGATGTTGTCGCTCCAGGGAAAGCCCTCGGGGTACTGCGCGCCGCCGATAACAAAGCGCTCTTCGGGCATGCGCTGCGCGGGTTTCAGAAGCAGTTCCTCAACAGCGCGCTGCCGGTCCGCCGCATAGGTGCCCAAATAGGAGAGCGTGGCGCGGAACTCCGGCATCGCCGGCATTGGACGATGCGTCTCCGGATCGACCCAGCCGTAGAGCGGCACGACGCGGCGCGCTCCAAGGCGGGACTGAAGCTCGGTGAGCGCACGGCCACCCGTATAGGAGAGCACCAGGTCGAAGCCAGCCAGCCCATCATCGGGAAGATAATCCACGCGGCCGCCCCCGCTCAGGGCTTCAAGCGTGACCGGTGTGTCGAGATCGTAAAAGGCCTTGACGGCTGCGTTCGAGCGAAGGATGAGCGCCGATGCCGCCGGTCCATCCGGACAGTAGCTGCTACACACAGCCAAATCCGCCCGATCGAGATCGCGCGCAGCCGAGCGCTGGACTTCCTCGAGCGAGTTGTAAAGGTGCAGCGTGATACCCGCCGGCAATTCAAGCTCGTCCCGCGTCGAGGCGTAGTACGGCACAACCTTCTCGTAGAAGGAAACCGTGTGGCCACGACGCGCCATCGCTCGCAACAGGGCGCGCCACAGGGTGGCGTGACCATTTCCCCAGGAAGAAGAGATGGTCAGGCCAAAGATGACGCAGTGCATAGAGACCTCAGCAGAACGTTAGCGAAGCAGGTAGGACAGCCGGGACGGGCGCTATTGCTGCTCAGGCTGCGCCCCGCTTGATGCCGCCGCGTGCTCCGCCTCGGCTGCTGGTCTTCTTGGCGGCGGGACGGCCGCTGGTCTTCTTGCTGCTTGCCGATTTTGCGCTTGTATTCTTGGCGGCACTCGTGGCCTTCTTCGTAGCAGACGACCGCCCGGACGAGGCGCTCTTGCTCGTCGCGCTGCGGCTGCCGGTCGAACCAGAGCTGCGCGAGGCGCTGCCGCGACTGCTGCTTGCGCTCTTCTTGGCGCCGGTGCTCTTGGCCTTTGCACTGCTGCTTTTCGTCTTCGCGCCGGCCTTCTTCGCGCTCGAGTTTGTACTGGTCCTACCCGCGGTACTGGTTCTACCCGCGGCTTTCGTACTGGTCTTATTACCGGACTTGGCACTGCTCTTGGCGCTCTTCGTGCTGCGGCCCTTGCCCGAGCCTTTCGACTGGGCGCTCGAGCGAGAGCTGGAGTGACCACTCGCGTGCTCGTCTTCCGGATAGATCAGCTTGTTGAAATTGCTCTGCGCGCCTTCGGCGGTCACATCCTGGTAGATCAGCTCCAGTCCGCTGGCATCGAACTTCTCGAAGAACTCGTCCCAGGAGATCTCCCGAAGGCTGGCGTCATTGTGGTTGGGTGCGTCGGGAAACTCAAAGCGAAGGATGCCGGTCTGATTGCCTCGGTGCGTACTTGCTACTTCGCAGGGCTTGGCGCCGCGCGCCTCCGCCCATTGCTGGATTTCTTCGTGATCTTGCGTCGTCTTCGACAAGGCCATGTCTTCCCTCGCAGTTGGACTACGAGTGAGAAGATTCTTCGCGTCGCAACGCAGGTTGTATGTACATAGAAGCTGCGCTGGACCAGATCATGTGCTGTCGTAGATCATGGCCGCCCGCGCTGCACAAGCGAACGAAGGCGCTCTCGCAAACCGTATCCACATGCAGACTCGCTTCGCCGCTTCGCTCCAGCGGACACTTAGAGGGCCGTCCGAGATGCGCCATTCGCCTACCGAAGCGCCGCAGCAAAACTAGGGTCCGTTCTGCTCCATCGCCAGGATGAACTCGCTACCCAGGCGAAGATGCACAGTGGGCGCGGTGCTGGTTAGCAGCGCGGTACACTGCGGTCCCGCCTCCGGGGTCATCTTGATTCCGCTGAGCCCGACCACGATTCCTGGGCGGACCGTCTTCGGCGGCCCGCCTGGATTGAGGTTTTCGTCTACGCCGGGTCCCAGGCTGTCGACCGCGTTGCTGATGCTCCTTCCGCCGCCCGTCAGTCTCGTTGGCATGGCATCGTGCAACGCCTTCCGTTCATCAGCCGGTCCAACCACGCCGAGCATTCGTAGCGAGAGTGGCTTCCTGTTCTGCCCCATACAGTCTCCCTGGTCGAAGAGGAGAGCCAGTTCGCTGGCGCCCTTGCTGCTCGACGACTCCAGCACCTTCCCATACAGGGTTGCGCCGGCCCGGAGTGTACAACCCGGTCCGATCCATTCATGCACGACCTTCAGGCTCACCGGCTGTCCCGGCTTCGCATGCTTGGAATCGAGCGATCCCATCATCTGCGCTTCAATGATTGCGTCGACAGGCAGATTGCCAGACTGCTGTGCGTAGCGGTCACAGGCAGCGCGCTGAACTGAGTCCCCTGCCGCGGCGCCGGAGGCCGCGATCGACATGGCTCCATTCGGAGCCGTTGCGTTCGGCAGATCAAGCCGAACCAGTCCATCGCGGTAGTCCATTTGGATTGCTGCGCCGTGAAGCATATCGAACCCAAGAAGCCCAGCTATCTCGAATCCGGCGCTTGCATCGATTGTCGATGGATCAAACTCCAGGACTCGAGCCTGGTTGTCGAAGGAGACGTTTGCGAACGTGAAATCGAAGTGGTCCCGGTAGATCTGGATGGTTCCCCCACCCACGGTCGCCAAGGAGTTCGTGAAGTTCATCCTGGTTGACGAGACCAGGTGAGCCACCTCCGATGTCATGGTGCTCATCCCCATGCCAGAATCCAGAGCAAACAACCGCCGCTCCCGGTTGTTCACCAGCACAGGAAGCAGCAGGAACTGTTGCCGATGGTAAACAGGCGCGTAGTTCGTTAATTCAGGCGCGGTAAACCGATCAAGTGGCAGCTTAAGCTCCACCGGGTTCGGCAACGGTGGCAACGGCGCAAGCGTTAATTTCGACGCCGGAAAATTCAACGAAATCAGATACGGAGAGAAGACATCCGTACCGATGAAGCCGTCGCCCTTGTTTGCAAAGGGCGTGTCGCTCACACCCACCAGGCAATCGCGAAATTCGAGCGGGCCGATGTGAAGGCTGTCTACATGGACCGTGTTCGGCATTTCGTTCGCGGCCTGCTCGAGACCATTCTCATCGGCTAACGCGCGGCTGATGTACAGACCGGACGCGCCCGTATCCACGATCAGCTTTGCTGCCTTGCGGGGCAGTTCGACGTCTAGTTGGTATGCGGCGACATGCCTGGCATCCTGATAGGAAGCCAGGAGCGGGAGCGCGATGGCGGATGTGATCGGACTGCTCTTGCACGTTCGTGAATCTTCCGTCAGATGGCCCATCAGATTGTCGATCGTCTCCTGGGCCTGCACCTTCTGATCCGGACTCAGGTCCATTGTGACGATCGCTTTCTGGAGACCTTCTACGTCGTGTGCCGCAGGGCCGACATGGAGCCAAGCCCGCGCTATATCGGGATCTGTAGGATCGATGTCGTACGCGGCCTGCAGTTCCCTGCGCTCCGATGCGTACATCGAATCGATACGAAAGATCCTGCTGCGCAGCAGATGGGCTCTGGGGTAACAGTCGTCTGCCTTGGCCGCAGCGCGCAGCGTCTCCATGGCCACCCAGGGCTGCCCCTTCCGGTATTGCACTTCCGCCAACGCCGTTAGAGTGACCGCGCTTGACGGATCGTGCACCACAGCCAGACTTGCCTGCGCGACGGCGTCGCTCACCCTGCCTTCATGCAGCAGCGTGCGTACCCTCGCAGCCGAGAGCACCGGGTCGTTCGGATTCTGCGACAACGATTGTGCGTAGAGCGATTCCGCGGCCTCGTAATGTCCCTTGGCGTACGCATCTTCAGCCGGGGAGGGGTCATGCGCGCTCACTACCGGGCAGTTCTGCTGGGCCTGAACAGAGAGAGCCACAAGTACCGGCAGGAAAACAGCAATCCTGATAAGCGCAATCCTGGTAATCGAAGACCTGAGTGGCATCGGCCCTGCCTCCCGTGAAGCTGCACAACTCTAATGCATCAGGCCAGAAGCTAGCGCTCCGTGACACGGTGACCTTGGCTGCAAGAGAGGGCACATTCAACCACAGCTTCCGTGATCGGCGAGCAAGTCGCTGCATCCACTAGCTTAGGTGACGGGTGACGAGTTCCTAAGCCACTCACGCGATATCATGAAGGTACCCCTATGCCGGACATTCATCGCAGACCTTCGGTCACCGTCCGCATCGGCGATGTGCGGGTGGGCTCTTCTGCCCCGGTCGTCGTGCAGTCGATGACGAACACGGACACCGCCGATATCGAGAGCACGGTGCAGCAGATCGCCGCGCTCGCCCGGGCCGGCTCGGAGCTGGTGCGCATCACCGTTAACAACGACGACGCTGCCAAAGCTGTGCCGTACATCGTGGATGGCCTGCGTGAGAAGGGCTGGACCACGCCAATCATCGGTGACTTCCACTACAACGGCCACCAGCTGCTGACGAAGTACCCGGCCTGCGCGCAAGCTCTTGCCAAGTACCGCATCAACCCCGGCAACGTCTCGATCGGCCGCAGGGACGACGACAACTTCCGCACCATGGTCGAGGTGGCGGTGAAGCACCAGAAGCCAGTGCGCATCGGTGTCAATTGGGGCTCGCTCGACCAGGCGTTGCTGACCCGCATGATGGACGAGAATTCGAAGCTCGCTGCACCGCTGGACGCGCGCGACGTCATGATGGAGGCGATGGTCCGCTCCGCGCTGGACAATGCTGAAGCAGCCGAGCGCTACGGCCTCCGCCGCGACCAGATCATTCTCTCCGCCAAGGTTTCGGGTGTCCGCGACCTGATCGATGTCTACCAGGCGCTGGCCGGCCGTTGCGATCACGCACTTCACCTCGGACTGACAGAAGCAGGCATGGGGATGAAGGGCATAATCGCCTCGACCGCCGGACTGGCTCCGCTGCTGCTCGCCGGGATCGGCGACACCATCCGTGTCTCGCTCACACCGACACCAGGTGGCGACCGCAGCGAAGAGGTTCGCTGCGCGCAGCAGATTCTGCAGGCGCTCTCGATCCGCTCCTTCGCGCCGCAGGTCACGGCATGCCCGGGCTGCGGCCGAACCACCAGCACCTACTTCCAGGAGCTGGCGCAGCAAGTGCAGAACTATCTGACCGAGTCCATGCCGGAATGGAAGAAGCAGTACCCCGGCGTCGAAGAGATGAAGCTGGCCGTAATGGGTTGCATCGTGAACGGTCCGGGCGAGAGCAAGCACGCCAACATCGGTATCTCGTTGCCAGGCACGTTCGAGGAGCCGAAGGCTCCTGTCTACATCGACGGCAAGCTCGCCGTCACGCTGAAGGGCGACACCATCATTGCGGATTTCAAGCGCATTCTCGACGACTATGTGTCCAGTCACTACGGCAAGCAGCAGCCTGAGCTGACCACTCACTAAGCACCACAGACGGGGGATACTCCGTCTCCGAGAAGCGCAGTACGCTGCTGTCATGCGCACGGCGCTTTTTGCTGCTCTCGTCGCTTCCCTGGTCTGTCCGCTGAGTTACGCGGCCCGCACGTGTCACGCTGCAGAGGATGCCGCCCGCTTTGCCGGCAAGGACACCTGCATCGCCGCCCATATCTACGATGTGGCCGAGCTGAGCGATGGCACCCGGTTCCTCGACACCTGCAGTCCACAGACGAGCGACGCCGAATGCCGGTTCACGATTGCGAGCCTGCCGGCAGACAAACGCGAGGCGGGAGAGCTTGCTGGACTGCTCGGGCACGACGTTCAGATTCGCGGAGTCGTGCACAGCATGGGCGACCGCCACCTGATCTACCTGAGCAGCGCGCGGCAACTGCATGGCGGCCCGGAGAAGTTCCGTCCCAACCCGAAGCTGCTGTCGGGCTTCAACGCAGAGAGTGAGAAGCCCCCTATTCACGCGCCATCCTTGAGCGGCAATCATCACTTCAGCGCGTTCAACCCGCGCCGCTAGCGGAGGCTGCCGGCGTTGGCCTTCAGTTCCGGAAGTGGATAGAACGTGCCACGCCACAGGACTCCCTTGCGGGCGATGGTGAGCACCGTGGAACGCAGCATGGCATACAGAAACAGCAGTGTGGCTGGTGGCATGGTGACGGCCCACAGCAGATTGCCGATGCTGCCCGGCTTCGCCTGCCTGCCCTGCCGATCGGTGAAGAATGGATGCCGCTGGTAGAGCGCCAGCACGCAGGCCAGCGAGATCCCGTTCGGCACGAGCCACCGGCGATCGCGCGGACTGAGCGCCAACCCGGCAAAGGGTAGCAGGAAGAGAACCGCAGTCGACGCTGTGCCGCCGAGCATCATCCCGAGATTGAAGCGGAAGGCGGAGAAGACATTCTTGGTCAGGTTCTCGACCACGCCCCAGGCGCCATGCGCCCAGCGGATGCGCACCAGGTTGCGCCCGGCGACAACATGCGAGCGAAAGCCGGAGTGCTTCACAAGGTAGCCCATGCGCAGGTCTTCGATCACCTCGAGCCGCAGCCGCTCCCATCCGCCCACGGCGTCGTAGGTGGACCGGCGCAGCATGTTGAATGCGCCCACTCCGACAGCGTCCCGCGTCGTGGGATCGGCGACACGCCATACTCGTGGACCCCAGATCGAGAGCACGTGGAGGAAGGCGAGCATCATGTGCTCGCCCGCTGAGGTGGCGACTGCCGTCGGAAGCAGAAGGAGGTGATCCACGCCACTCTCTTCTGCGTAGGCAAGAGCCCGGGTCAGCGCCTCGGGGGCGAAGACGACATCCGCGTCGGTGAAGAGCAGCCACTCGCCGCGGGCCTGCTCCACACCGCGAGCCATGGCGTGCGGCTTGCCCAGCCAGCGCTTGGGCAAGCACGTGATGTGCTCGACGTGGTAGCGGACCGGGGTCGACGCCGCTTCCTCGACTAGGCTGTCCATCACGCGGCCAGTCTCGTCAGTGGAGCGGTCATCTACCGCGATCACTTCGACATCCACATCACGTTGGCCCATCAGCGAACGCAGGCCGTCGGCTACGGCAGCGCCCTCATTGCGCGCGGGCACGATCACGCTGATCTTCCCCTTGGGGCGCTGCGGTGTACGGCGATTGAGGTCCGGCAAGCGCTGCATGCCGACCAGCGATTCGATGGTGCGCGCGGCCCACAGCAGCGCCACTCCCCAACCGAGCACCAGGCCGGCGGTTCTGAGACGACTCACGCGGGCAACTCCTCAGTGGATGGCGACGCGGGGGATGGCAACGCGGGCGCAAATCGCGCACCGTTGAACAGAATGGCCGCGGCGACGACGAGCGCGACCAACGTGATGGCCAGCCCCACTCGCAGCCCATGCCGGTCCGAAACAGCACCGATCAGCAATGGCGACGGCGCGTCGCCGAGCGCATGGATCAGAAACAGATTGAGCGCGATGGCGAAGGACCGCACCTGCGCGCCGACCGAGTTTACAATCGCCGCGTTCAGCGGACCGGTGTTGAGGAATAAAAAGAATTCAGCCACGAATACGGCAGGCACTAGCCAGGCACGCGGCCCGAAGAAGACCAGAAGAGCGGCCGGCAAGGTCAGGGCGGCGCTCCACGCCGAGAGCAGATACAGAGCGCGGCGGTTTGTCTTCAGCCACCGCTGCGCCATCCACGCGCCTCCCGCCGTCCCGAGAATGCCATCGACCACCGTGATGGCGCCGAGGATGCGGGTCGCCCCGGAGAGCGAGTAGCCCTCCACGCGGGAGAGGAAGGTCGGCAGCCACACCGAGATGCCGCCCATGGTGAAGACGAGCATGGCCATGCCCAGCGTCGCGCTCCAGTACCCGGGGTTGCGGAAGATGCCCGTCACTGTGGTGCGGTCGAGTGTGCGTGGCAGGGTGTCGGCAGCGCCGCGTTCGGGTTCCTTCACGAAGAGCAGGATGAGCAGCGCAATCAGCACGCCCGGCACGGCGCTGACCAGAAAGGGCGCACGCCAGCCGTGGCTCGAGCCGAGCTCGCCAGCGATGAGATAGCCGAGCGCGGCGCCGACCGGAATGCTGAGGTAGAAGACGCTGAGCACGCGGTTCCGTTCCTGCTCCGGATACATATCGGCAATCATCGCCGGAGCGAAGACGCTGAACGTCGCCTCACCGATGCCAACCAGTGCGTGCCGAAGGTAGAGCTGGCCATACGTGTGCACGGTGGCGGAGAAGAGCGTCGCAATGCTCCACAGCAGTGCGCCCGTGATGACGAGCGGCTTGCGCGAGATGCGATCTCCGAGCCAGCCGGTGAGTGGCGCGGCGATCATGTATGTCAGAAAGAACGCATTCGTCAGCGCGCCCATCTGCCGGTCGGTCGCATGGAACTCATGCTGCACCAGGGGCTGAACGCCGGGCAGTACGTAGCGATCGATGAAGTTCATCAGGTTGAGCGCGGTCAGCAGGGCGAGTGCCTGCGCGGCCCGCGGGTAGACAGGCGCACGCGACTCGAGGGCCGGCAGTGCGCCGTCCATGGTGGGGACTAGCGCTGGCTCTGCGGACGCGGCCAGCGCGCCGTGACGATGGTAGTGAGCCCGCCACGTGGCCGGAAGTCGCCCTTCACCTCAGCCCACTCGGGATCGCAGGCCTTCACCACATCGTCGAGGACCTGGTTTACGACGTTCTCCTGGAATATGCCCAGGTTGCGGTAGCAGAACAGGTATTCCTTGAACGACTTCAGCTCGAGGCAGCGCTCGCGCGGCATGTAACGCAGGGTGAGCACGCCGGCATCCGGCAAGCCTGTCTTGGGGCACACGGAGGTGAACTCCGGGTTATCGATGACGACCTCGTAGCCGCGAAACTGGTTCTCCCATGTGTCGATCTCGGGAAAGGACGCGGACAGGCCGGCGCGCGCATGTTCGTCGGTGTATCGCGGCGTGGTGACCATAGCCTTCATTGTACGCAAGGGTGCGGGCTGCATCTTTCTGACGCCAAAGCTGATTCGATCGCGTCTTATATACTCAACGACGGTCTGACGAATGGCAGAAAGTAGAAATGGCCGGGGCCGGACCCTCGCCTTGTGGACGCTGGCAGGACTCCTCGTACTACTGATTTACTTCGGAGTGCGCCGGCTGACCCGTGAAGAGCTCCCACTGCGCGTGGCCCATGCCACCGTGCAGGACCTTGTCACGACCGACAGCACCAACGGCAAGGTGGAGCCGCAGGCCAACTTCGAAGCCCATGCTCCTGCTGCGGGCACCGTTCAGAAGCTGTATGTTCACGCGGGCGATCAGGTGCCCAAGGGCAAGCTGCTGCTCTCGATCGACGATGCGGATGCCCGCTCTCACAGCGCCACCGCGCTCGCCTCCTTGCGGGGCGCACAGGCCGGCTATGAGGCCACATCACAGGGTGGCACGCAGGAAGAGCGCAACGCGCTCGCCGGAGAACTGGCCAAGGCACAGAGCGATCGCGATCAGGTGGAGCGCGACTTGGCTGCGGTGAAGAAGCTGTCGCAGCAGGGCGCAGCTTCGCCGGCCGAGGTGTCGTCTGCGCAGTCACGACTCGATGCGGCAAATCTTGGACTGGCCACGCTCGAAAAGCGGCGCAGCGCACGCTACTCGGCCGCCGACCTGCAGCACTCCCGCGCCGACCTCGAGCAGGCGCAGGCGGCCTACTCTGCAGCGGAAACAGTCGTTGCGGATTCCAATGTGCACGCGCCGTTTGCCGGGACGGTTTATTTCCTGCCCGTGTCGCAGTCGGAATATGTGCAGCCGGGCGCGTTGCTGTTATCCATGGCTGACTTGAGCAAGCTCCAGGTACGCGCTTACTTCGACGAGCCGGAGCTGGGCGCACTCCGCGTGGGCCAACCAGCCACGATCGTGTGGGACGCACTGCCCGACCGCAAGTGGCATGGAAGAGTCCTTCGCCTGCCCTCGACCATCATTACGTATAACAACACCCGCAATGTCGGCGAGGTGTTGTTAAGCGTGGACGATGCTGATGGCAAGCTCCTGCCCAGCACGAATGTGAAGGTCACGGTCACGGAACAGCAGTTGCGCGCAGTGCTCACGGTTCCGCGCGAGGCGCTGCACAGCGAGAACGGCCACAGTTACGTGTATCTCCTCGAAAACGGCGTGCTGCGCCGTCAGGATGTCACGGTGGGCGCGCTGAACCTGACCCAGGTGCAGATCGTGAAAGGTCTGAGCGACAACGCGACAGTGGCCCTGAGCACCACAAATGGAGAACCCCTCGCCGAAGGCGTGCCCGTGCACGTCGGTCACTGAGTTGTGCAATGCGAATCTTCGTTTCTCTGCTGCTTGCCCTTTCCGTTCCTCTTAGTCTGCCCGGATTGACGCAGGAAGACCGTACGGTGGTCCAGCGGGACCTGGCCCAGGGTCGCGCCGACCACGCACTGAACCTGCTGACACCTGCCACCGCCGCAGGCAGCCGCGATGCGGAGGCGCACCAGCTTCTCTGTCGTCTTTCCCTGCAGATCGAGCACTGGGACGACGCCGTGTCCGCCTGCGAGCGGGCCGTCAGGCTCGATGGGTCGAGCAGTATGAATCATCTCTGGTACGGCCGCGCGCTTGGAGAAAAGGCAGACCGCGTCTCGTTCCTCAAGGCGTATGGCCTGGCGAAGCGCGTGCGGACAGAGTTCGAGACAGCGGTCGCGCTCGACCCGCACAATGCCGAGGCGCTCTCGGACCTCGGCGAGTTCTACACCGAAGCGCCGGGCGTGGTCGGCGGGGGCAAGGACAAGGCTGAGAGCGTCGCGGATAAGCTCGATCCCCTTGACCGGGCGCGTGCGGAGGGACTGCGCGGACACATCGCCGCCAGTAACAAGGACACGACCGCTGCTGAAGAGCATTTTCGCAGCGCGATTGCGAGCTCACCGGAGCCGGCGAGCTACTGGATGGTGCTGGGATCGTTCTATCAACACCAGAACGACACCGTCCGCATGCAGGAGGCGATTCACGCCGGACTGCAAGCCCAGGGCGCACGCGGCGCGCCGCTGGTGGATGCCTCGCATCTGCTGCTGCGCGCACATCAGGACCCGAAGGAGGCGGTTCGGCTGCTGCGCGATTACCTCGCTTCGCCGGATAAGTCGGAAGACGAACCAGCCTTCCGCGTCCACCTCATGCTGTCGCAACTGCTGGCGCAGCAGGGTGACTCTACAGCGGCTGCCCATGAAGCAGATGCGGCGGCGATGCTGGCCAGCGTCTATCATCCAACAAGGCTGCCTGCGACCAATACCGGCCGGTAGCCCAGGACCGCGCGTCCGCAATCCTAGCTTTTCGAGATCGAGCCTTTGAGACCATCGCCCCTCGCAGCCATAGCCACGCTCGCCACTGCTCTGGTGGCTTCGGCTCCCGCGGCATCCGCGCAGATCTCGTTCTATACCGCCGTCGACCTCGCGCTGCGCAACTCGCACGAAGTGAAAATAGCGATGGCCGACGTAGATCGCGCCATGGCTGGTCTCTCGCAGGCTCGCTCCGCTTACATCCCCAGCATGAACATCGGCTCGAGCCTGGGCTACTCCTATGGCTTTCCCGTCGGTCAGCCGTCGATCTACAACGTGACCGCTAATTCCCTGCTGCTCTCGTTTTCTCAGCCGGATCTCATCCGCTCCGCGCGTGCTTCGGTGGTCGCGGCACGCGCAACGCTCAAGGACACGCGCGAAAAAGTGGTAGCTGATGCTGCTGTGACCTATGCCGAGCTCGCGACCGATGAGCAGGAGATCGCCGCAGTGGACCAGCAGCACACCTTTGGTGACCGGCTGCTCGAGATCGAGCGCGAGCGAAATTCGGCGGGGCTCTCCAGCCAGATGGACGTGACGCAGGCGGAGTTGATCAACGCGCAGCTCGAGTTGCGCCGGTTGCATATTCAAGATCACATACGCGTATTGCGGCTCCGCCTGGCGCACCTCACCGGACTCGCGGAGGACGCGCTCACGGCAGACCGCGCCAGCATCCCCGGCGCCCCCGTGCCGCCACAGGGTGACGCGCTGGCCACGATGACGGGGCGCAGCGATGCGGTCCATGCAGCGCAGGCGGAGGCGGCGTCGAAGCGGTATGTGGCGCTCAGCGACAAACGCCGCAACCTGCATCCGGAGATCGCGTTCGGTATCCAGTACAGCCGCTACGCGAAGTTCAATAACTACGCCGAGTACTATCTGCGCTTCCAGCACAACAATTTCGACGTTGGCATCAATATGAACCTGCCGCTCTACGATTCTTCCGCGCGTGCAAAGGCGCGGGGCTCGGCAGCCGATGCGGTGCATGCGGAGCAGCAGGCCCTACAGGTGGCGCTGCAACTGGACGAGCAGGCGCGCGAGCTGACGGGCAGCCTTGACGAACTGCGCGGACAGCAGAAGGTGGCCGGCCTGCAGAACGCGCTGGCTCAGGAAAATGTGGACGCGGTGCGGACGCAGATCGAGAACGGCTCAGGTAACCCAAACGTCACCCCCCTGACGCCCCGCGACGAGCAGAAGGCGCGGATCGAGGAACGGCGTCGTTTTCTCGACAAGCTGGATTCGGATTTCCAGCTCATGCAGGCGCAAATCCAGCTCCAGCGAGTGCTCGGCACCGCCGAAGACTGGGCCATGCAGGCGCCTCAGCCGCGCTCCACGCACCCCTGATCATCCGGAATTTCAGCCTGATCTGCACCCTCTTTGAGGCAGTTTTCTAGTGCCCGACCGTGCCTCGCTGGTACACTAGGGAGACTAACCATGCCATTGAAAACGCTGTTCCTGAACCCGCCTTCGTTTGAGAATTTCGACGGTGGCGCCAGCAGCCGCTGGCCCGCAACGCGCGAGATTGAGTCGTACTGGTACCCCGTGTGGCTGGCCTATCCGGCCGGTTTGCTCGAGGGATCGCGACTGCTCGACGCGCCTCCCCACCACGTCTCTGCTGAAGAGACGATCGAGATCGCGAAGAGCTACGAGTTCCTCGTGCTGTTCACCAGCACGGTGGGCTGGGCCGGCGACCACGCACTGGCCGAGACCATCAAGCGCAATAATCCGACGATCAAGATCGCGTTCGTTGGACCGCCGGTGACGACATCGCCCGATCGCGCACTGCTCGAGTGCCCGGCGATCGACTTCATCTGCCGGCGCGAGTTCGACATGTCCGTGGTCGAGTTTGCGAATGGCAAGCCGCTGTCCGAGATCCTCGGCATCAGCTATCGCAGCAGCGATGGCACGATCGCGCACAATCCCGATCGTCCGCAGCTCGAAGATCTCGATGCGATGCCCTGGGCGACCAAGATCTACAAGCGCGACATGGATGTGACGCGCTACAACGTGCCTTTCCTGCTCCATCCCTACATCGCGCTCTACTCGACGCGCGGCTGCCCGGCGCAGTGCACATTCTGCCTGTGGCCGCAGACGTTGAGCGGACACGCGTGGCGTAAGCGCTCCACCGATGACGTTGCCGCCGAGATGAAGTGGGCGAAGGAAAACTTCCCCGAAGTGAAGGAATTCTTCTTCGACGATGACACCTTCAACATCCAGAAGGCACGCACCGTCGAACTCTGCGAGAAGCTGAAGCCGCTCGGCATCACCTGGTCCTGCACCTCGCGCGTCACTACAGACCGCGAGACGCTGAAAGCCATGAAGGATGCCGGCTGCCGCCTGCTGATTGTCGGCTACGAGTCGGGCGACCCGCAGATTCTCAAGAACATTAAGAAGGGCGCGACCGTCGAGCGTGCCCGTGCGTTCACGAAGGACTGCCACGACCTCGGCCTGACCGTTCACGCCGACTTCATCCTCGGTCTGCCGGGCGAGACGAAGGAATCGATTCGTAACACGATCAACTTCGCCAAGTCGCTCGACTGCGAGACTATCCAGGTCTCTATCGCACACGCGTATCCGGGCACGGAGTTCTACGACTACGCCGAGAAGAACGGCTTCATCACGAACTACAACATGTCCGACTCGGGCGGCCACCAGATGGCGCACATCGAGTACCCCGGGCTGCCGGCTGACTATGTGCTCGAGATGGTGCACCGCTTCTACGACGAGTACTACTTCCGCCCCAAGGCTGCTGCGCGTGTGGTCTGGAAGGCGATCGTCAACCGCGACGTGCCGCGCCTCTATCAGGAAGCGAAGAGCTTTATGAAGCTGCGTGCACAGCGCAATCGCATCGTGAAGGACAAGCGCCAGCAACAGGCCGGCGAGGCAGCGCCAGCAGCACATGCCGGTGACTGATCGCATGTCCTTAACAGCAGCTCGAGGGGCGGCCTGCGTGGCCGCCCCTGCTGTATCCAAAGCTCAATGACCCCGCGCCGCTATCTCATCCTCGCCCTCGTTGCGCTTACCTCTGCGCTGGGCGACACATTTCTCGACGTGGGGATGAAGCAGCTCGGTCCTGTGTCGATCCATCACCTGAGTACGTTGCTGCTCGCATTGAAGATGCCGTGGATCCTGGGTGGCATCGTGCTGCTGCTCGGCTTCTTTGCCTCTTATCTCACCGCGCTCTCGTGGGCCGATGTCACCTTTGTGCTGCCCGCCACCTCGTTTGCTTATGTCGTCGTCGCCCTGCTCTCTCGCTTCTGGCTGCATGAGCAGATCACGCCAGCGCGCTGGCTGGGCATTTTCTGCATCGTTGCGGGGGTCGGATTCGTGACCCGCGGCCCCGCGTATACCGAGCAGGCGGCGAATGCTGCGCTACCGGGCACCCAACCGAAGCTCGATACCGAGCTCGAAGCGTGCGCTGCTGGTAGCTCAGCGGCCGAGACGACCGGAGTCAAGCGATGATCGACGCTGTAAGCAGCCTAGCGCTCGCGGCAATGATTGCTGTGAATGTGATCACCGCGACAGCAGGCGACATCCTGATTGCGTCCGCACTGCGTCGCATCGGCGACCTGGATGACGTGAAGGCACGCAGCGGGCTGTTGGGCGCAATCCGCGCCGTGCTGAGCGAACCGCGCTTCGTCACCGGTGTTGCGGCTATGGCCATCAGCTTCTTCTCTCTGCTGTTCACCCTCAGTCACGCGGACGTCAGCCTGGTCGCGCCGGCGGCTGGATCACTGACCTTTGTGACGAACGCGATCGCTGCACGCGTGTTTCTCAAGGAGCGCGTGGACCGTCGGCGCTGGGTGGCGGCGCTATTCGTCTGCATCGGCGTCGCCCTGCTGAAGCACTAGAGCCAGACCATGGGACGCTACCACGCTCGTCGGCTCCGGCAGGACTGCGGGCTCGCCGCAATCGCCGCAATCCTCACCGCCTTGGCATTCTGGCTCACGCCGCCGCCGGACTTTCGCCACCGCGCGAGCATGGCAACTGCGTACAGTGCACTGTTCTTTTTGAGCTGGTCACTACTGCTCGGTCCCTGGCATGTCTTGCGGCGACGCCCGCTGCCCGTCAGCTTCGATCTCCGTCGCGACACGGGTGTCGCTGCCGGGCTGCTTGCACTGCTACACACCGGCATCGGCCTCACGGTTCACCTGCGCGGCCGAATGTGGATGTACTTCCTGCGCCGGCTCCATCCGCCACGTTTACAGACGAATGCGTTCGGCGCAGCCAATTACACCGGCCTTTCGGCCGCAGCCGTTCTTCTCATGCTTCTGGCGATCTCGAACGACATCTCGCTCCGGCGCATAGGAGGGCCACGCTGGAAGAACCTGCAACGCTGGACGTACGCAGCCTTCGCTCTCACGGCTGCGCACGGCATCCTGTTTCAGACGGTCGAGAACCGCAAATCCGCGTGGGTGGTGGCATCTGCGATGCTTATCCTCGTCACGGTCGTGGGGCAAGCCCTTGCATTCGTACGGCGCAGACGAGCAATGCGCATCAGCGCCAAGTAGGCAGATTTCCGGATAATGCACGATCGAGATAAGTAGCCGCGCTGATCAGAGCAAGATGCGTGAGCGCTTGCGGGAAATTCCCGAGGTGCCGACCGTTCCTGCCCAATTCCTCCGAGTAAAGTCCGACGTGGTTCGCATAGCCGAGCATCTTCTCGAAAAGCAGCCGCGCCTTGTCGAGCTCACCTGCGCGCGCCAGGCATTCGATGAACCAGAACGAGCACGCAGTGAATGCGCCCTCCGTTCCTGTGAGGCCGTCGGGCGTCTCGTTCGCCCGGTAGCGATACACGAGCGTATCGACCGTAAGCTGCTTCTCGATCGCGCGTAGCGTGCCAAGCCAGCGCGGGTCGCGCGGACTGATGAACCGGATCAGCGGCATCAGCAGAACTGCCGCGTCGAGGGTGTCCGATCCCTCGTGTTGCACAAACGACTGCAGAGGCTCACTCCAGAAGTTCTTATGGATGTCGTCTGCGATCGCATTCCGCGTGCTGAACATCCAGTCGAGCGGGCCGGGCAGCGAGCGCTTTTGAGCGAGGCGAATGGCTCGATCGAACGCAACCCAGCACATCATGCGCGAGTGAAGAAAATTGTGCCGACCGCCACGCACCTCCCAGATTCCCTCGTCCGGACGATTCCAGTTCTTCGCCAGCCACTCCAATACGCGCTTCATCGACAGCCAGCCATCGTGGCTGATGCCCTCGCCGTATTTGTTGGCAAGATAGATCGCGTCGAACATCTCACCGTAAATATCGAGTTGCAGTTGCTTATAGGCTGCGTTGCCGATCCGGACCGGCCGGGAGTCCATGTAACCGCTGAAGTGATCGAGCGTCTGCTCGTCCAGCTTGTGCCGCCCATCGATGCCGTACATCACCTGCAGCGGCCCCTGCTCGGAGTTGTAGTCCATCAGCGAGCTCAACCACTTTTGAAACTGCTCTGCCTCTTCGATGTAGCCGAGCCGCATCATTGCGTACAGCGTGAACGACGCGTCGCGCAGCCAGACATAGCGGTAGTCCCAGTTGCGCTCTCCCCCGATCTGCTCCGGTAGTCCAAAGGTTGGCGCCGCAATGATCGAGCCATACTCGTGATCGGTCATCAGCTTCAGCGTCAGCACGGAGCGCGTGACCATCTCGCGCCAGCGGCCGCTGTACCGGGAGCGTCCGGCCCAGTCGCGCCAGAAGTTATTGGTCTGTTCGAAGCGGCCGTGGAGCAGCGTCTGATCGAGCGGACGGCTCAGTTCAGGGCAGTCCTCGCTGAAGCAGATGTATGCCGTGTCGCCCTCATCAAGTGTGAAGGTCGTCTTCACTCCGTCGCCGCTGATTTCAAGCGGGAACGGCGCCTTGAGCACCATCGCCGGCTGGTCTCCGCCGTCCGGTCGAAACACGACGGCATCATCGCGCTTCTCTACAGTGTGCGAGCGTCGTGCGTAATCGAAGCGAGGAAAACAGCCAAGCAGGAACGTGATCTTGCCCTGGATCACGCGAATGCCACGCACCAGTTGATTCGGTGCGTTATCCCGCAGGATGGGCATGAAGTCTGTAATCTCGGCGATGCCGTGATCCGAGAGAAAGCGCGTCAGCAGGACATTGCTCTGCGGAAGGTAGAGCTGCTTACTCCGCTCACCATCCAGTTCGGGTTTCACACAGAAGTAGCCGCCCTTGTCAGCGTCAAGGAGCGCCGCAAAGATCGTCGGCGAATCGAAGCGCGGAAAGCAGCAGAAATCGATGGATCCCTGCATGCTGACCAGGGCGATGGAGCGCATATTGCCGATAACGCCGTAGTCTTCGATCGGGCGGAAGTCCATGCTGTGCGTGTTCCCTCCGGCTCATTGGATGCGCATTGTGCATCGCCAACGCGTCAGGGCAGCAGACGCATCAGCCCACGGCGCGGAAGGTCAGGCACAAGATACTTCGCCGTGCGACCGGATTGCCGCGCGATCGCTTCGGCTGCCAGATAGCCGCTGCGCGCCGCACTCTCCATCGTGGCTGGCCAGCCGGTAGCCGTCCAATCACCAGCAAGGTAGAGACCGGGCCACTCCGTCTCTGCGGCGGGCCGCAGCCTGTCGAGCCCCGGAACGATGGAGTAGGTTGCTCGCATCTCCTTGACCACAGCTGCCTTGATCAAACGCGCCTCGCGCACAGCAGGAAAGAACATCGCCAGCTCACGTGCCGCGAGGTCGATGATGGCCTGCCGCTCCATCGAGACAAGCGACTTCGATGCACTCACCACGAGCTCGATGAGGTATCCCGCGCGTTCATGCTGACGTTCGGGCTGCAGCCGCGATGTGTTGTAGAGCCACTGCATTGTTGTATCGAGCAGCACGGCGTGGTCAAGATCCGTGATCTCGCGATCGAACCACAAATGAATGCCGGTGAGTGGCGAATGATCGAAGCCAGTGAGCAGTTCGCGCAGACGCTCCCGCTCGTCACCAGCTGGCAGGATCGGCAGCATTTTCGCGAGCCCTTCGAACGAGAGCGCCAGCACAACAGAGTCGAAGGAGCGCTCTTCCCCGCTCACCTTGAGCTTCCATCGCTGGGTAACGGAGTCAAAGCGAAGGGCTTCGACCGATGAGCGCAGCCGGATGGTGCCACCTGCGGATTCGATGGCCGAGGCCACATACCCGTAGAGCTCACTTAACGGCACACGCGGCACGCCCATGTGGCCGGCCTGCGCGGAATAGAGAAATGCCTCACGGAACACCTTCGCCGCGTAGCGCAGCGAGATGCGTTCCGGATCCTCGTTGAGTGCGCTGAAGAGAACGGGCTTCCAGAAGTGCTCAATGGCACGCTCGGTCTGGCCAGTGTGCTTCATCCAATCCGCGAAGTTCTCCTCATCGTGCTCAAGCCGAGTACCGCGCAGAAAGACGGCAATGGCGCGTGCGATGGCGAGCTTATCGCGAATGCCGAGGGCACCAGCGGTGAGAAACGAAGGGGTGGTGTGAAGCGGGGCCGGCAGTGGCGACGGCGCGAGGCGGGTGCGACGGCCGCCAGGCTCGAGGAAGGTGATCGCGTCTGACCAGCGGATACGGTCAGAAGCATCTGCCCGCTTGAGCAGATCAATGAGATTCGTGCAACAGCCGAGCACAATATGCTGGCAGTTATCGATGACCTCACCGACTCCGGGGTGAAGGTACGACGACGCGCGGCCCCCGACGTAGGGACGCCGCTCAAACAGCTCGACGGCAGATCCATCCTGGGCCAGCGCACAGGCAGCAGCCAGCCCGGCGACACCGGCTCCCACAACGGCAACGCGCTGTGGCTGAGCGCTCAACGAGACAGACCCGCCGCCGCTGGGCGTCGCGAGCGTGCCCGGAGAAGCAGCATGCGCGTCATTCCACCGGAGAGCATCGCCAGCTTCTGCCAGGTGGGCACCTGAATGCGTGCACTGAAAACATCGAACTTGTTAGCTTCTATGCGCGAGAGTAGACGCGCATAGATGTTCACGAGCACGCGCAGCGCGGGCCGACTGTCGGCATCGATGAGAGGCAGCAGCCGGTCGGCGGACTGGTAGTAGAAATGCGCCCGGCGTGCAACGCCGGCCAGAACGCGGCGCTGTGCATCGGTGACATCGCTCCCGGTACGCACGGTGGCCAACTCCGCAGGGCTGGTGCCCGCGGCATCCAGCTCGTCAGCGGGGATGTAGACTCGGCCACGCTCAGCGTCCTCGCGCACATCCCGCAGAATGTTGGTCAACTGGAAGGCTATGCCGGTCTCCTCAGCCAGCTTCTCCGCATCGGTTCCATGGCTTCCCTTCTGATAGCCAAAGATATGGATGCAGACCAGCCCGACAACCGACGCAACGTAATAACAGTAGCGATAGAGATCAGGGAAGGTTGCGAATGTGTCGAGCCCTTCCTCGTTGCGGCGATTCTCGGCTTCAGGCCGAAGGTCCATCGCCGTGCCCTGGATCAACTGCTCGAGTAACTGATCGGGGATCGAGAAGCGATGCTGGGCATCCCGCACTGCAATGAAGACCGGGTCATAGAGTGCAGCATCGGTGCGCCACTGCTCGGTCCAGTGCGCGAGTTCGGCGCGGCGGGTGGCGTGGTCCTTACTTTCGTCGTCGGAGATGTCATCCGCGCGGCGCATGAAGGCATAGATCGCGCACATCGCATCCCGCTTCTGTGGTGGCAGCGCAATGAAGGAGTAATAGAAGTTTCGTGCTTCACGCTTCGCGATCGCCCGGCAGTTCGCGTACGCGGCGTCAATCTCGCGCTGGGAGATCAAGCAAGACTACTCCCCGGGCGCAGACCCGGCACATACCGGCCCGCGAGCGCCACCCCGAGCAACCGCACCTTGCGCGCCTTCGAGATCACTGGACGCCGGGTGAGCACATCGTAGTCCTGTTGCTCGATCGCACGCAGTATTTCAAGGCCGCCGCGCGTGAACAGATCGAGATCCACCGCAAGTTCGCGATCAACAATACGAATCAGCGGAGCGCCACGACAGAACATCGTGCGTGCGTCGGTCACCTGCTGACGGAGCAGCGAGCGAAACGACGGAGTGGCTCGACGCTCTGCAATCATCGCTTCTGTCACACCCGCGGTGCTCATTGCATCTTGCGGAAGGTACACGCGTCCACGATCCCAGTCCTGCGCGACATCCTGCCAGAAGTTCGCTAACTGCAGCGCGGTGCAGGTCTCATCGGAGAGACGGAAGCGCTCCTCATCGCGATATCCGCATGCATAGAGAACGAGTCGCCCTACGGGATTGGCAGAGTACCGGCAGTAGTTGAGCACTTCGTCCGTGTTCGCGTACCGAGTCACAATCTGATCCTGCCGAAATGCGACCAGCAGATCGGAGAACGGCTCCTGCGGAATGTCACACACGCGGATCGTTTCGCGCAGCGCAACGAAGACCGGGTGTCGCGCCTCACCGCGATAGCAGGCGTCCAGCTCCTGCTGCCACAGTGCGAGCAGAGCCAGCGCCTGCTCCGCACTCCCTACCTCATCACCAAGATCATCCGAGATGCGGCAGTACGCGTAGATACTGTGAAAGTGCGGCCGTAGACGCGTCGGCAACAGGCGCGAGGCGACGTGGAAGTTTTCGTAATGCGTCTCGGCCAGGGTGCGGCAATACTGCTGCGCTTCGGCAAGAGTCGGCGCTATGTCGGGAATGCGATACGAATCCGGCAGCGCAGCCCAGCCCTGCTCGATCAACTGCTCGGTCGCGGCAGCCGCAGCCGTGCTCATGGCAGGATCACCGTTTTAATCTCGTTGGTGCGGTGCAGCATCCCGGCGAACACGGCAGCCAGGTCGCGCAGCGGCGCGTGTCCAGTAATGAACGCATCCGCATCGAAGCGCCGATCTGCGATCAGCTCGAGCGCCTGCCGGCACACCGCGGGCGTGTGATGGAAGCTGGCCTTCAGCTCAATATCGTTGTAGTGCAGATGATTGGTGTCTAGCTCTACGCGCGTTCCCTGTGCGGGGCCGCCGAAGAAGTTCACCAGTCCGCCACGACGCACCATGTCGACCGCCCACTGCCAGGTCAACGGCAACGCGACACACTCGACCGCAATGTCGACGCCGCGATGATCAGGCGTGAGCGCGCGCACAGCGGCAACGGCGTTGTCGACGCGCGTGGTCTGGATCACCTGCTTCGCGCCGAGGCGCCGGGCGGCCTTCACCTGCTGGTCGTGCTTCACGACCGCGATCACGTTCGCTCCGCTCAACGAAGCGGCGTGGATCATCAGCAATCCGATCGGCCCCGCGCCAATGACGGCCATCAGGTCACCCGGGCGCACGCGGCTCTCCTCAAGGCCGCGCAGTACGCAGGCCAGCGGCTCGGTTAAGGCCGCGTGCTCATCGGTGACACGCGATGGCACAGGGAGGGTGTTCTTCTCAACTATACGCGCAGGAACACGGATCCACTCGGCGTAGGCGCCATTGTTGAAGAGCAGATCCTCGCAAAGATTCTGCTGTCCGCGTCCACACCAGTAGCAGCGATCGCATGGGGCAGAGTTGAGTGCGACCACGCGCATGCCCGGCTCAAACTGCGTCACTCCTTCGCCGACAGAGGCGACTACCCCCGCCAGCTCATGGCCAAACAGAGCGGGCATCTTCAGCATGCGGGCGTGATAGCCACGGCGGAAGACCTTCAGATCGGTGCCGCAGGTCAGCGCGGCGCGGACGCGGACGACGATCTCCCCGGGACCGGGGATCGGCCGCTCTACCGCTTCGATCCGAATATCTTCCTTGCCGTACAGGACGGCTGCCTGCATACCGATCCCCATACCCTTATTTTCTCACTTTGGGCCGGTCGTCAACGGCCCGGCTCGATCATGACCTTCATAGAGTCCGGGTGCGGCACGGACGCGAACTGGATTGCCTCCGCCGCCTCGGAGAGCGGAAAGCGGTGCGAAATCAACCGGGTCAGGTCGTAACCATTCCGGTAGCCGTCGATCACCATCCGGACGCCCTCGTCCTGGATCTCGGCCGAGGAACTGTAGGAGCCCATCAAGGTCTTTTCATCCATGCAGACGGTCGCCGGGTCAAAGGTCGCATCGCCGTGCTGTGTCTGGGCAAACAGCATGATCCGGCCCCCGCACCGCGCGGCGTCCATGGCTGTCCGGATCAGCCCATTGCCGCCAACCGCCAGCATCACCGCGTCCGCACCACGCCCTTCGCTTTCGGCACGAACCCGCTCGACCACGTTCTCCGTGCTGGCGTCGATCGGGTGCTCCAGACCATAGGTACGCGCAATCGCGTGCCGCTGCGGGTAAAGATCGGAGGTCAATACCTTGGCTCCGGTCCGCCGGGCCAGGGTGGCCAGCAGTATCCCAATCGGGCCCTGTCCAATGACCAGAACTGTTTCGTCCGGCTGCAGGTTCAGCACCCGGACGCCTTTGTAGGTAGTGTTCAGCGGCTCAATGAACGCAGCCTGTTCAAAGGGCAGGTCCTTTGGCAGCTTGATGAGCCCGCGGCGAACAATCCAGTCCATGACGCGGATGTACTCGGCAAAGCCGCCGCCGGATGGCTCATATCCCGCCGTACAGCCCACGCGCTTGTAGTCGTTGCACTGGGCAAAAGTCTTCTTGCGGCAGTAGTAGCAGTCGCCGCAGGGCGAATGGTGGAAGGCCATGGCGTGATCGCCCACCGTCCAACCCTCAACGTCCTCGCCCACAGCGGCGACGATGCCGGCGATCTCGTGCCCAAAGATGCGTGGGGCAGAGTGTGAGCCGCTGTGGATCTTCTTCAGGTCCGTCCCGCACACGCCGCAGGTGACTACCTGTAGCAGGATCTCGCCGCGACCGATGCGCGGCACTGGCACGCTCTCGACGCGTACATCGTTCACCCCGCGATACACCGCGGCCTGCATCGTCTCCGAAATCGACCGCACGGTGACGGTCTCCTGTTCAACGGTGGCTGTCTGCATAGTTCCCCTGGGTCGTCCCTGCCTCACGGGACTGAATCGTGGATAACCAGCGCTGGACGGTGCGACCCAGCGCCTCAGCGCCGCTCCGGCCGTTCCTGCCCATGCGCAGCAATGGTGCAATATATCGCGGCCGCGGCAGTACATACGTGACCAGTTGCGGCAAACGCAGTTGATGATCGACCACGAACTGGTTCAGATCGGGCAGCTCTTCATTGGCGCTGTCGGTAATCGCCTTCCAGCAGAAGAACGGGATGTTCTGCTCCTGCGCGAGCTTCGCGACGGCTGCAGCTTCCATGTCAACCAACGACACGCCCCACTGCTCCGCACGGCTGCGCTTTTCCTGGCGACCGAGGATGCGCGGCGACGTTACGAGCTTGAGCGCGTTGGCTTCGTTCGCTGTGCGGTAGCGGTTGCCGCCCACCTCGTCGATGACTTCGCCGACGTCGTAAGTCTTCCCGGGCTGAACACCGCAGGACGTCGCGCCGGCCCAGCCAATGGACACAAGCGCGTCGAGCGCGCCATGGGAAGCAAGCTGCTCGACAGCCCGCTTTGCGTTCTCTACGCCCATGCCGCCAGCGATTGCCAGCGCGGCGAACTGCCCGTGCTGCTGCAGGTACGTGCCGTCTGGCTGGCGCACCCAGCCCCGCACCAGCGGCTTCAACTCAGCGGGGAGAGCGGCGACGATGCCAACGCGATAGCTCATGACTGCGGCGCATATCCGTGCGCGCGAAACCAGTCAATGGCGCAGCGAAGCGCCGCATACACCGGCACCACGTGGAACCCAAGGTCGCGCTCTGCCTTGGCGGAGGAGGCGAACATCTTCTTACGGCCCATGCGCACGGCCTCGACTGTAGCGCGCGGCTCTTTGCCGCGCAGCCGACCGGTGACCGTCTCGTCAAAGAAGGCGAACGCCATAGCCAGCGCGTGCGGCACCTTCATCGTCGGTGAGGGAAGACCCGTGATCGCAGACATTTTGTCCAGTATCTGCTTCAGGGAGAGATTCTCGCCACCTAGAATGTAGCGGTCACCTGGAGTGCCACGCTCGAGCGCCGCGACATACGTGGTCGCGACTTCCGTTACGTCCACCAGGTTGAGTCCCGTATCGACGTAGGCCGGGAAGCGCCGGTTGAGGAAGTCGACGATGATCTGCCCGGTCGGGGTCGGCTTCAGATCGGCGGAACCGACGGGCGTGGTCGGGTTCAGGATGATGACGTTCTGCCCGGCGCGCGCGGCGGCGATCGCCTCCTGCTCCGCGAGGTACTTCGAGCGCTTGTAGTGGCCGATCATGTCATCGAGCGACACTGGCGAGCTCTCATCGACGATCGTTCCGTCGGAGCGGAAGCCCATCGTCGCCACGCTCGACGTGTAGATCACGCGCCGCACGCGAGCTTCGCGGGCCGCGGCCAGTAGCTGTCGCGTGCCATTGACGTTGGCGGCGTACATGGCCTGCGGATCGCGCACCCAGAGACGGTAGTCTGCGGCGACATGGACCAGCACATCGCAATCAGCAAGCGCGGACTGAAAACTAGAGACGTCCCGCAGATCACCAATTACGGTGTCACCGCTCAGACCAGCGAGATTATCGAGCCGGCTCGTAGAGCGAACGAGAAGGCGCAACCGTGCACCAGATTGAGCAAAGGCCTGCGCTACGTGGCTACCGACGAACCCGGTTGCACCGGTCAGAAAGACGTTCATGCGAAGTGAACCGCTGGCGATGTGCGGAACGGCCGGAGGTCGTGCGGGCGCAGCATCGGTTAGTCGAGCGACTCCGCCTCGATGCCGATTCCCTTCTCACCCGCCGCCTTCTTCTCCCAGTACTTCTTCACCCAGGCATCGAAGGTCTTGCCGGCCGCGGTATCGCGTCCTGTGAAGGCAAGCGCTGCGATGTCGCTATATGGAATCGAGAGCTTCTCGGTGGAGCCCGGGCGTAGCACGCGGACGGCAGACGCGGCGAGCGTCGGACCAGTGCGACGGTCGAAGATGTAGCCCTCGACGGTCGAACCGTCCTTGCGCGTGATCGTCACATCGCCGCGATAGTCGAAGGCCTTCTCGAGCGCGAGGCGGGTCTCTTCGTCGCTCGCGAGCGACGGGATCCAGCCCTGTAGATCCTCGCGCTCGCGTCCGGCAGCGACTTCGACTTCGTCTGGATTGAGGTGCGGCTGCGTCTCGGTCGTCATGGTCAATCTCCAGAGACGCCCTGCAGCTCGACCGAAGAGGTCTTCGCAGGCGTAGCGCCGATCTGCACCAATGGGGCCGGGTGCGCAGGCTTCCACTCGTTCAGCAGCTTCTGCGCGCCCTGGTCGGGATACAAATTCAGGAGCGCTCGCGCGGTCTGGAGCAGGCCCTTGAACGAGCCGAAGGTGTAATTCACGCCAGAGGCCTCGTAGCCAGAGTGCACCATGCAGTTGGCACAGCGCGGATTGCCGCTCTCCGTGCCGTAGTTGGCCCACTCGACCGAGTCCATCAGCTCCTGAAAGGTGTCGGCGTAGCCGTCCTGCAGCAGGTAGCAGGGCTTCTGCCAGCCGAAGATGGAGAACGTCGGCATGCCCCACGGCGTGCAGCGCAGCTCCTTCTTGCCCATCAGGAATTCCATGAACATGGGCGACGCATTGAAGGCCCAGCTCTTCTTGCGATTCGACAGGATGGCGCGGAAGAGCTTGCGCGAGCGAGCGCGGCCGAGAAAGTGCTTCTGGTCCGGCGCCTTGTCGTAGGTGTAGCCGGGCGAGACCATCATGCTTTCGACGCCAGACTCCATCAGCTCGTCAAAGTGCATACGCACACTGTTCGGATCGGCGCCGTCGAACAACGTCGTGTTCGTCGTGACGCGGAAGCCGGCAGCGACGGCAGCGCGGATGCCCTCCATCGCGATCTCATGCCCCCCCTCGCGGCAGACAGAGAAGTCGTGATGCTCCTTCTGCCCATCCACGTGCACGGAGAAGGAGAGGTACTTGCTCGGCCTGAAGAGGTGCAGCTTCTCTTTGAGCAGCAGCGCGTTGGTGCACATGTAGACGTACTTCTTCCGCTCGACAAGGCCGGCAACGATCTCCGGCATCTTCGGATGGAGCAGCGGTTCGCCGCCCGGGATGGCGATCATCGGCGTGCCGCACTCATCGACCGCGCGGAAGCACTCCTCGGGCGAGAGCTCAGCCTTCAGGATGTGCGCCGGGTACTGGATCTTGCCGCACCCGGCGCAGGCCAGGTTGCAGCGAAACAGCGGTTCGAGCATCAGGACGAGCGGATAGCGCTTGCGGCCCTTCAGCTTCTGCTTCAGGACGTAGCTGGCAACAGTCCAAGCCTGGGAAATCGGAACTGCCATGGATACTTGTTCTCCTCTCCGCCCTCAGGCGGCAGGTGTCTGCGCTTCGCTTCGAAGCGCTACTGGTCCGGCGCCTGCATGGCGCGGTGATAATTGGTCAACGCGAGCAGCGGAAACACATCGCGATACGTGTGATAGGCGAGGTAGAAGACGCGCGGAAAGCCGGTGCCAGTGATGATGGCTTCGCGCTGGCGGCCTTCGCCCATGCTCTCGTCCCACGATCCGTCTTCACGCTGCCGCTGGAGCAGCCAGCGCACGCCCTTGGCGACCGAGTCGCTGCGATTGTCCCCCGCCGAGAGTAGCCCCAGGACCGCCCACGCGGTCTGCGACGGTGTGCTGACGCCAACGCCACGCGTGATCGGATCGTCATAGCTGTGGCAGCTTTCACCCCAGCCTCCGTCGGCGTTCTGGACCGAGCGGATCCACTCGGCTGCCTGCTGAATCTCCGGCTCGTGGTTCCACATGCCGATCGCTTCAAGGCCGCGCAGCACCAGGAAGGTGCCGTAGATGTAATTCACACCCCAGCGGCCAAACCAGCTTCCGTCCGGCTCCTGCTCCTTGAGGATGAACTGCACCGCCCGCTCGACGCGCTTGTCACTGCGCGTATAGCCATAGGTGGCCAGCATCTCGAGGATGCGCCCCGTGATGTCGACCGTTGGCGGATCGAGCATCGCGTTGTGATCCGCGAACGGAATGTGCTGGAAGATCATCTTCGTATTGTCTTTGTCGAAGCTGGCCCAGCCACCGTTGCGGCACTGCATGGCGAAGATCCAGTCGATGGCCCTACGCGCGACCTCATACTGGTAGCGCTCGCGCGGGTTGTCGACCTTGTTCAACGCCAGCAGCACCTGCGCCGAGTCGTCCGTGTCCGGATAAAACTCGTTGTTGTACTCGAAGTACCAGCCACCGGGCGCGGCGTTGCGCACCTTCACGGCCCAGTCGCCCTTGTGGCGCACTTCCTTCGAGAGCAGCCAGTCAGCCGCCTTGAGCATGCGCGGATCGGTCCGCGAGACACCCGCCTCCCCCAGTGCATAGACCATCTGCGCGGTATCCCACACGGGCGAGACACAGGGCTGCATGCGGAAGGTCGGCTCCGGACAATCCGGCGTGCCCTCCGGCTCATCGATGCCCAGCTTCTCGAACTCGTCCATCGCGCGGATGAAGTGCGGGTCGTCCTCGGAGTAGCCGAGCACGCGCAGCGCGATAATCGCGTTCATCATGGCTGGATAGATCGCGCCCAGGCCGTCGGACATCTCGAAGCGCTCGAGCAGCCACTTCTCTGCCTTGCGGAGCGCGATCTTGCGCAGCGGACGGATGTGGACACGCTCAGCCCAGTGCACCATGCGGTCGAGCAGCAGGAAGAAGTTGCGCCAGCTGGCGACCGAATCACGGTTCCAGCGCAGCTTGAGGTTGGCCTGCTCGCGTCCGCCGACAAACAACTCGTCGATGCCGCGCTCTGGCGGAATCTTCTTGAATGGCTTCTTCGCGTAAGCGATCGAAAGCGGCACCAGGATGGCGCGCGACCACGAGGAGATCTCGTAGATATTGAAATAGAACCAGCGCGGCGCAAGCACAATCTCCGGCGGGATCGCGGGCACGGCGTTGTACTCGTATTGGCCCAGCGCGCAGAGGTAAATCTTGGTGAAGGTATTGCACTCGACGACGCCACCGCGGGCCAGAATCCACTCCCGCGCCTTGGTCATCCACGGCTCATCGGCCGTGTGGCCCATCAGCTTACCCGCAAAGTAGCACTTCACGGCGAGGCTGACACTCCCAGGACCGCCCGGATAGATGCTCCAGCTGCCGTCTTCATTCTGGAAGCGGCGCATCTCGGTCAGCGCGCGCTGCATGCGTCCGCGTGTCCGCTCGTCCTGCGTCTCGAGCAGCGTGTGCAGGAAGATATAGTCGGCTTCGAGCATGGCGTCGGCCTCGAGCTCGCCAACCCAGTGCCCGTCCTCCTGCTGCATGCGGAAGATGTGATCCTTCGAGCTTTCGACTGCCTCGGCTACCTGATCGAGACCAGCGTCGATGCGTCCGAAGCGCGGGCCGGGCTGGCCGCCGCTGCGCCACTTACCGTTCTGCGTGGCGGCGTTGCTCTTCACCTGCGTTGCGGAGGCTGTTGCAGCCGGGGCGGTGCCCCTGGGAGCAGACACGGAGCCTTCCGCTCCTGACGGATCGTCGTCCAACGATGGAAATCGGCTCATCGAATCCTTCCGCCCTTAGCGGGCCGCGACCGCTGCCGGTCCAATGGCCTGTACGATCTCGGCCGGCAGGCCGAAGCGCACATTCTCGGGGACCACTTCTACTTCTTCCACCGAGCCAAAGCCCCGCTCCCGCAGATACGCCACCACCTCGGAGACGAGAATCTCGGGCGCGGAGGCGCCCGCCGTCACAGCCACCGTCGCCACATCGGCGAGCCAGTCAGGACGGATAGCCTCGGAGTTGTCGATCAGGTGTGCCACCGTGTTCAGGTTGCGCGACACCTCGACAAGGCGGTTCGAGTTGGAGCTGTTGTTCGAACCAACCACCAGGACCAGGTCCGCCGTGTGCGCCACATTCTTGACGGCCACCTGGCGATTCTCGGTCGCGTAGCAGATGTCCTGCGAATGCGGACCGACGATCTTGGGGAACTTTTCCTTGAGCGCCTGAATGATGTCGCGCGCCTCGTCGAGGCTCAACGTGGTCTGGGTCAGGTAGGCGACCCGGTTCGGATCGGGCACCGTCAGGGTGGCGACTTCCTCAACCGATGACACGACCTGCGTGACATCCGGCGCTTCGCCGAGCGTGCCCTCGATCTCATCGTGATCGCGATGCCCGATCAGCACGAGAGAGTAACCCTGCTTGGCAAACTTTACTGCCTCGACATGAACCTTTGTGACAAGCGGGCAGGTCGCGTCAATCACCTTCAGCCGCCGTTCCTTGGACCGTGCGCGAACCGCGGGCGAGACGCCGTGCGCAGAGTAGATCACGCGCATGCCCTCGGGCACATCGTCGATGTCTTCGACAAAAATGGCGCCCTTTTCCGCCAACTCGTTCACGACGAAGCTGTTGTGCACGATCTCCTTACGGACGTAGATGGGCGCGCCGAAGGTCTCAAGCGCGATCCGTACGATGTCTACCGCGCGCACCACACCAGCGCAGAAGCCGCGCGGCTTCAGCAGCAGCACACGCTTCTCGGTTGTGGAGAGGGGAGCGCCAGGGTCGGACGCGGAGGGCTCAATCGTGTAGGAAGTCACTGTCCCAGTATACCGGGTGGGTTCCGGCTTGTCAGTGAATAGTCGCACCTTCGATGGTGCATTTCACGCCCTGCACAGCCACGAAGTGCTGCCCGTGCAGGGTTATTCCTTGGTTACTGGCAGAGCGGAAGCGACTCTCGGTGTTTCAGTCGGCTCCCCTCCGCTCAGTTGTCGGCTCCTACACTGGCCCGCTGCGGCGCACCCTTTGCCGGTTCGGAGGCGGCAGCTGCCTTGACCGGACCCGTCGACGCGCGGTGTGCGGCCAGGTCGCGATAGATCATCTGGTTGCGCACGATGCCTTGTACGTACTCGCGTGTCTCGGTGAACGGGATCGACTCAACGAACTCGTCCATGCCGTGAAACGGAGCGCCCGACTGCCAGTCCTGGACGCGGTCGTCGCCCGCGTTGTAGGCGGCGAAGGCAAACTCGGGCTTGTCGCCGAACTTGTCCAGCGTCTGGCGCAGGTAGCGTGTGCCCAGCTTGATGTTCACCGAAGGGTTCAGCAGCTCGTTGTGATCGAAGTGCCGGATGCCTTCCTTGTGCGCCATCTCGGACCCGACGCTGGGCAGCAATTGCATCAGCCCCCAGGCATTCGCGTGCGAGACGACCGTCGGGTTGAACTCCGATTCCTGCCGGATGAGCGCAGCCACCATGTACGGGTCAAGGCTGTGATGTGAGGCTTCGCTCTCGATCGTGCTCCAGTAGGGCTCCGGAAACAGGATCTTCCAGTAGGCCAGCGGAATGGCGTCGATCGGGGCCGAGGTATAGAACGGCAGCGCACGTTTCATTACGCGCATCGCCTTCGCGTCCTCGCCGTACGAGTGATAGATCTCCGCCTCGGCGAAGGCGCCCCATTCTTCGCTGCCTTCCGCGGCCTGGATCTCCGGGGTGATGTACTCGTTCAGGCCGGCATTGGCCAGCAGCTTTGCGCGGACGACGTGCGGGTCGTCTTCCGGCACATCATCGGTCAATGCCGGTATGGTCGGTGGCTGGATGGAGGCGAGCTCCGGCACGGCGGCTGACGTGACGGCACCGAGTTCCTTCAGCCGTTCCGCTGCCTCCTGCGCGTAGAAATAGTGCAGGTAGGTGTCGCGCACGACCTCGTAATACGCGGCTGCCTTCGCTGGCTGGTGCTCCTGATCCTGGTAGATGCGGGCGCGCCAGTAGATCGCGCTGGGGATCTCCTTACCGCCCGGATAGTGCGCGATCTGCTCGTCGAAGAGCTTTGCTGCGTCGGAGTACCGGCCCAGCCTGTAGTTCAACCACGCGGCACGCCAGTGCGCGCTGGGGGCATAGTCGGAGCAGGGGCCCTTGGCATCCTTGCAGATCATCGGGAAGCGCTGCGCCAGGTCGGCGTAGTAGCTGACTGCGGTTGGCAGATCCTTGCGCAACAGGTACATGTTGCCAGAGGAGTAGAGCGCCTCGGCCAGCCACTGGCTGGCCGGAAAGCGCTGCTGGAGTTGCGTGACATCGGCCTGCTGCTCGCCCACGTCGCCGCGGTCCCGGGCCAACTCGGTCAACAGGTAGAGGCGGCGCGCTCCGGCTTCGCCGTTGGTATCGGGCAGGCTGGCGACCATCTCGCGGTTGGCCTGCTTGAGCTTGTAAGTGCACGCCATAGCGGCGACACGCAGCCGGTCCCGCGTCTCTTCGTCCTGCACGCTCGGGTCGGTCGCAAGCGCGCGGTAGTCATCGGCTGCCTCGTTGTAGCGGCCGGCCGTGTAGAGCGCGTCTGCATGGTGCTGCCGCTCGGCAACGGTGAGCGGAGCGTTGGCCCCCATCGCCTGGAGCTGCGTCTTGGCCTGCGAAGCCTCGGGGCTGAGAGGCCAGCCGAGGTACACGCGGCGGAAGGTCTTCGCCGCCTGGTCCGTATTGCCGGCGACCTGCTGGGCACGTGCCAGCGCCAGCAGGTAGTCGGGCTTCTCCGCCAGGTGCTCTGTGCTGTGCTCGTTGAGCGTGCGCAAGGCCGTCTGCGGATCGCCTTCGAGGATGGCGAGGTTCGCGATCAGCACCGGCATCTGCGGGACGAAGACGCTGTCCGGGAATTTGGTGGCGAAGCTGGTGAGCAGCTTTTCTGCCTGCGGCGACTGACCAGACTGGATGTCAGCCTGTGCAGTCAGATACGTGGCGTAGTCGTCAAGTGCGTCGCCCGCTCCCCCGGCATGGGTCAGCGCAGTGACTGCCTCGGGCAAGCGATGGTCGAGCAGGTACGCGTGGCCAAGCGCCAGGTAGGCTGCTGCCGCCGCATCACCCTTGTGCGTCTCGGCGTAGCGGCTCACGCCGGCGTAAGCCGCAGGGGTGCGATTCTGCGCGAGTTGTTGCGCCATGGGGCGCAGTTGCGAAGACGCCACGAAGGCGCGCTGCAGGCGCCGGCTGCGGGCGATGGATTTGGCGGTCCGCTTCGCGTGCCGTGCATGGACATGGCGGACATGCGCCGTGGTCCGGCGACGGCTGCGGCTGGTCGCGGGACTTGTGGCTTTATGCGCGGCGTGGTGAGACACCGGGTGCTTCGTCTGGGCCGTGGCGCCAAATACGGGGACCGAGAGAACCGACAGGAGCGCCAGACCAGCCCCGGCACGCCGACAGATATGCAGGAATGACACTTCCAGTACCTCAATGAGCAACGGCTCTGGTCCAAAGACTAAGCGCATTCACTGTGGCTGGCTATCCGACGAACGTGGGGGTAGCCATGTCAACAATGGTGTGCTGATGTTCCGGGCGGAGCATGCCGACAGTACCTTGACGCAGCACGGGAGAGAGGAGTCCAGCCACCCGGGACGGACTCCCTCACCTTTCCCAGACGCGCGCGGCGCTACCAAGCATAGACGGTGGTGCTCGAGAGCTCGACTGTCTGCGATCCGCTCGCGCCCTTGCCATCCAGTTGCAGATTCATCAACAGCACCGGACCCCAGTTCAGCGCGAACAGGGAGGGGCCGGTCGCCCCGGAGAAGGCCTGCTCCACGCCGTCGAGGCTGACCGTCTCATAGGTCACGTTGCCACCGTTATCGCGCGAATAGGTGAGCTGCACATGGTGCCAGGCATTGCGCGTCCACGTGCGCGGGTCGCACTGCAGGTTGGAGTGGATCCACGTGGAATGCGACTGAGCGACCGTACCGTCGTTTACCGTGTAGTCCCACGTGCCGGTCCAGCCGTCGCACTGCACACCATAGATCACCACGTTGCGATTCGCGAGCACCTGGTTCATGTCCATCTCAAGGTTCATGATCGTGCCGCATGCGCTGCCGCAGTTCGCGTTGAGCATCACGTAGGTGTCGTAGACGAAGTGGGTCGCTGTCGTGTTCCCCGCGAACGACGAGTGAAAGCGGTGCCCGCCATCGTTGCTGTAGCTGAAGCTGAACTGACGCGTGGCGCCGTTGAGCGCGGGACTCGCGACCAGGCTCGTCGAGCCGTTCGAGCTGCCACTGGTCGCGGCGTCGTGCTCGCCGACCCAATTGGTGAACCCCTGAATGTTCGCGATCGTCGCGACGTTTGCCGGGATGCTGGGGAGCTTCGTCAACACATCGACGGCGACATCGGCCGTGCACTCGGCACCCTTGTTGCCCCATGACTTTACGTGCACGATGTGGGCTCCGGCGGTGGCAGTCGTGGACGTGTTCAGCGCAGCGGCCTGAATCACGGTATCGACGCCGCTATCGATCGAGTAGGCCATGGCGACGATCGGCTGGGTCTGGCATGGTGTGCCAGTGGCCTGAACCGTGAATGGCGACAGGACCTGGGCACCGGCATGCGGGTAAGCCACGGTGACGCTGGCGTGTGCAAAGCAGGACAGAGAAGCAATCGAAAGAGCCGCAAAAAACGTTTTCAAAGGCACACCTCGGGGGAGAGGGCACAGGGACCCATGGTTGTGTCGCGTGAACAGGAAGGCCGTGCTCCCGGAACCCGGTGAGCAGAACCTCACGTGTGATTTGTGCTTGTTGGTGTGACAACCTTCGCAGCAACGCGCTGTCCGCGAAATGACCCGAAATGGGAACAAGGAGTGGTGCCGTGTGGAAAACGTACCTTCGCCAGGCACGCATGGCAGTGCCTCACCAGGAGAAAACCCTGCGCGCCCTGGCAGATGGCGGTCGAGCCGCTTCCCTGTTCCGGGCGCGCGCCACAGCCTCACGTCGCCTCGGGAGGCTCCCTATGGCACCGGTTCACCCAGACTGGCTAGCCCACCCGTTCCCAGACCGGCCGCTCCGGTTTGTGCGCCCTTTCAGCCGACTACTTTGCCCTTTGCCTGCTTCCCAAACCGGCGCTTGATAGAATCACCCGTGCCTGATTGGTGCAGAATCCCGTCAGCGAGAGGCGAACTCTGAAACCTTCCGAGAGCCAGACCATCGAAGCTAAAGACACACCGGTGACAGCACCCGAGGAGGTGCATCCGGACGTGGCGCTGGTCGAGCGTGCCCGGAACGGTGACGTCCAGGCATTTGAAACGCTCGTCCGGCAATACGACCGGCAGGTCTTTCGTATCGCGCAGCACATCACGCAGAACCGCGAAGATGCGCAGGACGTTGTCCAGGACGCCTTTCTAAAGGCGTACGAGAAGCTCGATCAGTTCCAGGGCAACTCGAAGTTCTACACCTGGCTGGTCCGCATTGCAGTCAACGAAGCACTGATGCGGCTGCGCAAGCGGCGCACCGGCAAGATGGTGTCGATTGACGAGGACGTGCAGACCGATGAAGGGTCGGTGCCGCGTGACCTGGCCGAGTGGCGACCGAATCCGGAGCAGGAGTACGGACAGTCGGAACTGGCCGACATCCTGCGGAAGACCATCAACGGGCTGCCGCCCGGGTTCCGCGTGGTCTTTGTATTGCGGGACGTGGAGGGTCTGTCCACGGAGGAGACAGCCAGTGCGCTGGGGCTAAGTGTGCCGGCGGTGAAATCGCGGCTGTTGCGGGCGCGGTTGCAATTGCGGGAGCGGCTGAGCCGCTATTTCCGCAAGAAGAATGAGGATGGTGTTCAGTGACCTGCTCGGAATTTCTCGCCGAACTCGATGACTTGATCGACGATGCCGTGACGCCCACGCTGCGCACGGACCTCGAACTGCATTTGCGCGAGTGCGAGCATTGCGTCATCACGCTGAACACCACACGCAAGACCATCGAGGTCTACCGCCAGAACGAGCTGTACGAGCTGCCCACCTCACTCCGCGAGCGCCTGCAGGCGGCCATCCTGGCCAAGTGCAAGCGCGGCTGCTGACCTTCGCTCGCTGGCCGCTCCGGCCATTTGCTTATGCGCGTCTGCATCCTGGCCGATAACGCCTCCGCCCGCTTTGGCGGCGAGGCAATTCTTCCCCTCCACTACTTTCGTCTGCTACGCCGGCGCGGCATTGACGCATGGCTGATTGCGCACGACCGCGTTCGCGGCGAGCTCCAGGAGCTGCTGCCCGGCGAACGCGACCGGATGTATTTCGTGCCGGACACGCGCTTTCACAAGCTGGCTTTCCGTATGTCGAAGCTGCTACCGCGGCGCATCGCTGAGTCGGCGATTGGCGTCCCCATGCTGCTGAGCACGCAATGGGCACAACGGCCGATCATCAAGCGGCTGATCCGCGAGCACGGCGTCGATGTGCTGCACCAGCCCGCGCCTGTGTCTCCGTCGTTTCCCTCACTTTACTTCGGCCTCGGCGCTCCGCTGATCGTCGGGCCGATGAATGGCGGCATGGATTATCCGCCCGCCTTCCGCAGCAGCGATTCGCTCGCGAGCCGCATTTGGGTCGCGCTGGTAAGGCCGCTGACTGCTCTGGTCAACCGCCTGCTCCCTGGCAAGCGCAATGCAGCCGTGCTGCTGGTCGCGAATCAGCGCACCGCACGCGCACTGCCGCGTGGGGCACGCGGCCGCGTGATGGAGCTGGTCGAGAACGGCGTCGATCTCACGGAGTGGACGAAGCCACCCGCCTCCTCGCCAAAGCCCGGGCGCTTCGTGTTTCTAGGGCGGCTGGTGGACTGGAAGGCGCTGCCGATCGTGCTTGAGGCGCTGGCCCGGGTGCCCGGTGCGACGCTGGACGTGATCGGCGATGGCAACATGCGCGAGCCATGGCAGGGAGAGGCCGCTCGGCTCCGAGTGAATGACCGAGTCGCGTTTCGCGGCTGGCGCACGCAACCAGAGTGCGCAGTGGCGCTTGCTGCGGCGACCGCCCTGGTCCTGCCCAGCCTCTATGAATGCGGCGGAGCAGTCGTCCTTGAGGCGATGGCAATGGGACGTCCCGTGATTGCAACGGCGTGGGGTGGTCCCGCGGACTACCTGGATGCAGAGACAGGCTTCCTCATCGCGCCCGCAAGCTACGAGGCAATGGTGGCCGGCTTCGCCGCGGCCATGCAGCGCCTGATCGAGGTGCCAGGGTTATCCGAGCGCATGGGCGCAGCCGGGCGCGAGCGGCTGCTGGCTCACTTTACCTGGGACAGCAAGATGGACTGCATGCTTGAGATCTATCGCAGTGTGCTCGATCAAAGGGCGGGTGTCTCCGGGGCGGCATCGCCGGTCGAGTACACCACGTCATAGTCCGTCATTACGATCCCCGAGGCATAAACGCGGTGCTTGCACAGCCGAAGTGACGTTCGCAATGGCGGCGCGGGAAGCAGCGAGACGCCACCACCCAGCAAAACCGGGACGATGCCGAGAGAGATGCGGTCGACCGCCTGCATCGCGAGCAAGTGGCGAAACAGCAGGCCTCCACCCATCAACCAGATGTCTCCTCCCTTGCGCGCCTTGAGCTCCCGGATCGCTGCCGGATCGAGCTCAGCGACGACCCGCGCACCGGCCGTGGGCTTCAAGGTCCGCGAAGCCACGACTACATCCTTGCCGGCAAACGCCTTGGCGCCCATCCGCTCGACCGCCACGCGCCAGGTCACGCGGCCCATCAGGAGTGTGTCACAGCGATCCCACGTCTCCGCCAGTGCAACGTCCACCTCAGGATCGTTCATGATCCAGTCGTATTCGCCGTTCGGGCCGGCGATGTAGCCATCGAGGCTCATCGCGACGCCGTATTCTATTGCGCGCATTGCATCCCTCCACGGGCGACCATGGGCGCTGCCCCCCTCGGTACATTCGATGTTGCGGGACGCCTCAGATCAGCTTTCATAGTAAGGAGCTCTGAAGTACGTACTTAGGAACAGTAGCTATTGGTCTACTGTGGACACATCGGCGGCAAGGGTTGGTGCCCGCCAGAACTCCCGAGGAGAAGCGATGATCATCGTTACTGGAGCAAGCGGCAAACTCGGTCACCACGTGGTGCGCGGCCTGGTGAAGAAGGTCAACGCGTCACAGGTCGTTGGTACGGTCCGCGACCCCGAGAAGGCACAGGAACTGAAGTCGCTCGGAGTCACGGTACGCCGGGCCGACTACTCGCGGCCGGAGACACTCGCAGCCGCATTTGCCGGAGCAGAAAAGCTTCTGCTCATTTCTTCGAACGAGCTGGAGCACCGCATGCCGCAACATCATGCAGTAATCAATGCGGCGAAAAAGGCCAGGGTCCAATTGCTGGCCTACACGAGCATTCTGCGCGCGGACACCAGCACCATCGGGCTCGCGGCCGATCACAAGGCAACAGAGAGCGCCATACGCGCCGCAGGGCTGCCGTATGTCTTCCTGCGCAACGGCTGGTATTTCGAGAACTACACCGAAGCACTGGCGCCGGCTCTGCAACACGGTGCCATCCTGGGCTCCGCGAATGGCGGTCGCATTGCAGCCGCAACCCGTGCCGATTATGCCGGGGCGGCTATCGCAGCGTTGACGCAGCCGGGAATGGCGAACCGCATCTTCGAACTCGCCGGGGACAGTGGGTTCACCATGGATGAGTTCGCAGCCGAGGTCTCCAGGCAATCCGGAAAGACTGTCGCGTACAAAAATCTTCCGCCACAGGAGTACGCCAAGGCGTTGCTCGGCTTCGGACTACCCGGACCGGTCGCGGACATGCTGGCCGATGCCGAAGCTGCTGTGGCTCGAGGCGAGCTCGACAGCACAAGTCGTGACCTGCATGACCTGCTCGGCCGGCCGACCACGACGCTCGCTGCTGCTGTCGCTCAGGCGCTTCAAGGCTGAGTCCGCAGCGGCAACTCTGACCGACACAAAGCGAAACGCCGGAGCACCAGGCTCCGGCGTTTCGCTTTTGCTGATATTTGCAGCTAGACCTCAGGCTGTAAGCCGTTCGCGAGTGCAATCAGATCGTCACCGATGGTGCGAGTCTTCGCGATCGCGTCCTTGAGCGGGATGCTGGTGATCTCGGTGCCGCGCAGAACGACGAGCTGGCCGAAGTTGCCTTGGTGCACCAAATCGATCGCCGCAGTACCGTAGCGTGTCGCCAACATGCGGTCATACGCAGTCGGTGTGCCGCCGCGCTGCGTGTGGCCCAGGTTGACGCTGCGCGTCTCGTAGCCAGTCTTCTCTTCGATCTGCTCGGCGACCGCCTGCCCGATGCCGCTCAGACGTGCGTGTCCAAAGGCATCGACCTTCGTGCCCTGCGTCGCCTGCCCGCCGGTCGGCATCTTGGCGCCCTCGGCAACAACGACAATCGAAAACTTCTTGCCGTTCTCGTGCCGGTGCTTGATCACGCGGCAGATGTGGTCGATGTCGAGCGGCTTCTCCGGCACGCCGATTGCGTCCGCGCCGCCGGCGATGCCGCTGGTGATCGCGATCCAGCCCGCGTCGCGACCCATGACCTCGCATACGATCACGCGATTGTGCGCCTCGGCGGTCGAGTGCAGCCGATCGATCGCCTCCGTCGCGATGCTGACGGCAGTGTCGAAGCCGAAGCATGCATCCGTGCCGCTCAGGTCGTTGTCGATGGTCTTCGGCACGCCAACGATCTTGACGCCCTTCTCAATCAGCGCGTTTGCCACGCCCTGCGTGTCATCGCCGCCGATGGTGATCAGCGCGCCGAGGTTGTTCGCCTTGATCGAAGCGAGGCACTTGTCGATGCCGCCTTCCATCTTGCGCGGGTTCGTGCGCGAGGTGCGCAGGATGGTGCCGCCCAGGTGCAGGATGCCCGAGACGGCATCCGCATTGAGCGGACGGGTCTGGTTCTCCACCACGCCGCGCCAGCCCTCCAGGAACCCGACGAACTCATCCTTGTAGTGGAAGATGCCCTTGCGTACCGCTGCGCGGATCACAGCATTCAGTCCTGGGCAATCGCCCCCACCTGTCAATAAACCCACTCGCATCAGTCGTCAGAGCTCCTCTCGAAAGCGCATCTTGCAAACGAGACGAATCATACGTGCGCCCGCGGTGCGGATCAAACGCGCTTCTTTGCCAATCGAGCGGCGTAGCCAAGCCATCTGGAAATCCACGTGAAGATGGTTGGCGGATATGCCATGTGCCACAGAACCAAAAGGTAGTGATCACCAGATTCGAGTTCTGCAATCGCGTTGTTCCAGACGCGGCCCGAGTTGGGGTCTTCCAATATCAGCCGGTCATGAGCGCGGCGAAGGAGTGTCGATAGCTTTTTCTCGTACTCGTCAGTGTCGCAGCAAGATTCGAATTCCTGATGGAGTCGAACGGGGTCGGCGCAAGAAGCAGAATCGCTTTCCGAGAAGTACATCATGCGCTGCTCCAAGGAACTGAGCGAAATGTGATCAAGAGTCGCTTGGTGAGCGACGTGTCTCGCCAAATAGATCTTCGCATCGCTGCTCGTCAAAACGGCTTGATCATACGTGCGCACGACTGCCGAATCAACGATGAAGCGCGAACGGCAGCGTCGACCATCTTCGTTCGCAGGAGAGCACGCCGGTGCGAAATTTGCGCCCTTTCACTTGACAGAGAGTGGCTGCATATTTATACATAGTGATGCATAGTTATGCAATTGGCCGCCCGGCGCCTCCCCTTTCCCGGTGCGGCCTTTTGCTTTGCAAAAGCAAAGGACCTCTGCGCCATGACGAAACAGGACCGGCACACCGCCATTCGCCAGCTCGTGACGAACCGCTCGATCACGAGCCAGGATGAGCTGCGCCGCCTGCTGGTCAAGCGCGGACACGATGTGACGCAGGCGACGCTGTCACGCGACCTGCATGCGCTGCGTCTGTACAAGGGGCCGGGCGGGTACCAGTTGCCGAATACAGCTGTCGCGGTGGCAGAGGAAGATGAGGACCTGCCGGACGTGGGCGACCTGCTGCGCAACTTCGGCCTGCGCGTGCGCCAGGCGATGAACCAACTTGTCGTGATCACGACCCAAGGCGGCGCGCAGCCAGTGGCCGCCGGTATCGACGATGAAGAGTGGCCGGAGGTCATCGGCACCATCGCGGGCGACAATACGGTGCTCGTGATCTGCCCGGATACGCGCAGCGCCTCTGCCCTGCGGACGCGTGTCGAGGAGCTGATCGGCTGATGGCCCTCACCCCTAAGAACGCGACACAGGCTGCAGTGCTCGGTGTCACCGGCTATGCGGGCGCAGAGCTCGGGCGTCTGCTGCTCGCGCACCCGCGACTTGGCGCGACGCCGCTCTTCCTGGGACGCGAGGGCTCGGCACGTGAGTCGCTGACCGCAGTGCACCCGCAGCTTGCGGGGCTCTCGCGTGAGCAGCTCTGCATCGAGCCGTTCTCGTGGGATCTGCTGCAGACGCAGAAGACTGATGTCCTGTTCCTCGCGACACCGCACGAGCAGTCGCGGCATCTTGCGCCAATTGCGCTCGAGCGCGGACTCACAGTCATCGACCTGAGTGGCGCATGGCGGCTGGATGAGCCTGCCAACCGCGCAGTCTACAAATTCAGTGACGAGGGCACACCAGCTGCCGCATCGACGCAGCAGCACGCCATTTATGGACTGCCTGAGTTGCACCGTGCGGATATCTCACGAGCCAAGCTGATTGCGAATCCCGGCTGCTATGCGACTGCGGTCACCCTCGCGCTGAAACCGTTGCTCGCCGCCGATTGGGTTGATGTCGAGCGCGGCATCGTGGCGGATGCGAAGTCCGGCGTCTCGGGTGCAGGCAAGGAGCCCACGGCAAAGACGCACTTCATGTACGCAGCCGACAATCTTTCGGCCTATGCGCCATACCAGCATCGCCACACGGGTGAATTGCTCGAGCAGCTGGGGCTCGCTGCTGACGCGATCACCTTTACGCCACACCTGCTGCCGATCCCGCGCGGCATACTTGCGAGCTGCTACGTCGCGTTCGAGGAGCCGCACACGGCGGCCGAGATCGAGGCGTGCTTTCGCGCGTTCTATGCCGACAGCCCCATGGTGCGGGTGCGTGCTGCCGGCGATCTGCCGCAGATCCAGCACGTGGTGCGCACCAGCTTCTGCGATATCGGCTTCGCGCTCGCACCCAACAGACGACGATGCACCGTCATCAGTTGCCTCGACAACCTGCTGAAGGGTGCTGCCAGCCAGGCAGTGCAGAACCTGAACGTAGTCCGCGGATGGCCAGAGACGGAAGGACTGCTATGAGATATGTGATCAAGCTGGGCGGTGCCACGCTCGAGAATGCAGCGACACTTGCAGGCTGCGCGCGCGCGATCGTCGAGATGGTGCGAGACGGTCACCAGGTCGCTGTCGTTCACGGAGGCGGAGTCGCGCTGACCCGCACCCTGAAGGCACTGGGCAAGCAGAGCGAATTTATCGCCGGCCTGCGCATCACCGACGCGGAGACGCGTGACACCGCGCTGATGGTGCTCGCTGGCCGTGTGAATAAGGCGCTCGTCGCCGCACTCGGCTCGCTCGGGCAGCCGGCAGTCGGCCTGTCCGGCGGAGACGGCCTGATCTTTCGTGCGCGCAAGAAGCGCACGGCACCGGACCTCGGCTTTGTCGGCGAGATCGTCTCCTCCGATCCACGCTGGCTTGAAGCAATCTGGGCGATGGGCGCGGTGCCCGTGCTCTCGTCGCTTGCGCTCGGCTTCGACGGTGAGTACTACAACATCAACGCCGATGAGATGGCCGCTGCCTGCGCGGTTGCCGCACATGCGGATGCGCTGGTCTTCCTCACCGATGTGCCGGGCGTGCGCGGCGCAGACGGCGAAGTGATGCGCTGGCTCTCTGTCGATCAGATTGCGCCGCTCACACGCGACGCTGTCATCACCGGCGGCATGCTGCCGAAACTGGGCGCGTGCCGCGAGGCACTGCTGCATGGCGTGAAGCGCGTGCGCATTCTTCCCGCCGATGCTGCTTCGTCCATGCCCGATCTGCTGCAAACCCGCGTTACTCACGGCACGGAGGTGCTGGTCGCATGACAACCCTCACCACTCCCGAGACAGCACTGGGCACCAGCGAACTCGCATCGTTGCAGGCCGCTGAGGCGCGCCTGCTGCTGCCCACGTATGAGCGCAATCCCCTGCTCTTCGTCCGCGGCGAAGGCGTGTCCCTGATCGACGAGCACGGCCGCCGCTATCTCGATCTGCTAAGCGGGATCGGCGTCAACGCGCTCGGTTACGGGCACCGGGCGATCGAGCAGGCGATCGTTGCGCAGAGCACGAAGCTTCTGCATATCTCGAACCTCTATTTCCACCCGGGGCAGGCTGCGCTCGCGGCGCGGCTGACTAAGATGACCGAGCTCGATCGCGTGTTCTTCACCAACAGCGGCACCGAAGCGTGGGAGGCAGCGCTGAAGCTGGCCCGGCTCTATGCCGGGCACGAACGCGAGCACGGCCGCACCTTGGGCACGAAGTTTCTCTGCTTCGATCACAGCTTTCATGGCCGCACCATGGGCTCGGTTGCAACGACGGAGAAGGAGCGCTACCGCACTCCGTTCATGCCTGTCATGCCCGGTGTC
Organism: Candidatus Dedyshia acidiphila; assembly: GCF_051025295.1. Lineage (NCBI taxonomy): Bacteria > Pseudomonadati > Acidobacteriota > Terriglobia > Terriglobales > Acidobacteriaceae > Candidatus Dedyshia > Candidatus Dedyshia acidiphila. The sequence continues at coordinate 72,281 of NZ_JBMGJV010000010.1, forward strand.
GATTTCGTCCCATTCAACGATGTCGCAGCGCTGCGTGCCGCCTTCAACAACGACTACTGTGCAATCTGCGTCGAAGCGATTCAGGGCGAGGGCGGCATTCGCCCCGTCTCGCAGGACTTCATCGACACAGCACGTGAGCTCACTCGCTCCACTGGCGCATTGCTGATCGTCGATGAGATTCAGTCCGGCCTTGGGCGCACCGGACGCTGGTGCGCGTATCAGCACCATGGCGTCAAGCCGGACATCACCACCCTGGCCAAGCCGCTGGCGGGCGGGCTGCCACTCGGCGCGATGCTCTGCACCGAGGCGGTCGCCGCCGCAATGCAGCCGGGCCTGCACGGCACCACATTTGGCGGCGGTCCACTGGCGTGCGCTGTCGCGCTCGCCGTCATCGATACCATCGAGCAGGACAACCTGCTCGATCATGTCACCGCTGTTGGCACGTACTTCCATGAAGCGCTCACCACGCTCGCCGGCAAGTATCCGCAGCTTGTGGTCGAAGCGCGCGGGATTGGCTTGATGCTGGCTCTCGAGTTGCGGTCGGCTGACACAGCGAAATCGGTTGCGGCGGCCATGCTCGAACGACGCATCCTGCTGAACCGCACCAGTGATACGGTGCTGCGCTTTCTGCCCCCATACATTCTCTCCGCTGGCGACGTTGACCTCGCCGTGGCTGCACTCGACGACATTCTTCACCAGCACGTACACGAACCACACCTCACTGGAGGTAGCTCCCTTGGCCGCTAATCCTTACCTACTAAAGCCTGCTGTCTCCCGCCGCAGTGGCGCCTCCGGGCCGTTCGCCCTCGCGGCTCGCTCGCTTGCCGGCGCCGACCTCTGCTCGATCGCCGATCTCTCATCTGGCGAGATCGCTGCGCTGCTCAAGCTGGCACACGCGGTTAAGGCGCGACCGCGTGACTACCGCCATGCGCTTGATGCCAAGCAGCTCATCATGTTCTTCGAGAAGGCTTCGCTACGCACCCGGCTCACCTTTGAAGCAGCGATGAACACGCTGGGCGGTAACGCCATCTTCGTCGACCAGACACAGTCGCCGCTCGGCGAGCGCGAATCATTGAGCGATATCTCACGCAATGTGGAGCGCTGGTCCGACGGCATCGTGCTGCGCACCTACGCGCACGAGACGATCACCGAAATGGCGCAGCATGCACGCGTGCCCGTCATCAACGCGCTCAGCGACCTCGAGCACCCTTGCCAGGCGCTCGCCGACTTCATGACCCTCGAAGAAAAGTTCGGCACGGTCCGCGGGCTGAAGTTCGTCTACGTCGGCGACGGCAACAATGTCTGCCACTCGCTGATGCTCACAGCCGCGCTGCTCGGCGCCAACTGCGTCGTCGCTACCCCGAAGAACTACGGGCCAAAGACGGAGATTGTCGCCAGGGCCAATGCGATCCTCAGTGAGGTCGGCGGCTCGCTCACGCTGATGGAGGACGCGCAGGCTGCGGTCACTGGAGCAGACGCGATCTACACCGATGTCTGCACCAGCATGGGCTTCGAACATGAAGCGACCAAGCGCGCTCCTATCTTCAAGCCCTACCAGGTGAACGAGACGCTGATGGCGCGGGCGGCCCAGCACGCCGTCTTTCTGCACTGCCTGCCGGCGCACCGCAATGCCGAGGTCACCGACCAGGTGCTTGATGGACCGCAGTCCATCGTCTTCGACCAGGCGGAAAATCGCATGCACGCGCAGAAGGCCGTCCTGCTGATGCTGCTCGGCGCCTCCGTCACACCCGAGCAGCGCAAGCCGCCCAAGGCCGCACGCCGCCGCGCGCTCGCCATTAAGTAACCAAAGCAGACACACACTATGCGCGTGAATCGCGCAAGAGGAGACAGCATTCCATGGCAGACAAGGTTGTGCTTGCATACTCGGGTGGACTCGATACATCGATCATCATTCCGTGGCTGAATGAAAACTACGGGATGGACGTTATCGCCATGGTTGCCGACGTCGGCCAGGGCGAAGACATCGACGCGGTCGTTGAGAAGGCGAAGAAGACCGGCGCGAAGAAGGTCGTGGTACGCGATCTACGCGAAGAGTTCGTGCGCGAGTACGTCTTCCCCACCGTCCAGGCCGGCGCCGTGTACGAAAACAAGTACCTGCTTGGCACCTCGATTGCCCGTCCCGTGATCGCCAAGCACCAAGTCGAGGTCGCGCTCGCAGAAGGCGCCCGTGCCGTCGCGCATGGCTGCACTGGCAAGGGCAATGACCAGGTGCGCTTTGAGCACGCCTACCAGGCGCTCGCCCCGGAGCTGAAGGTGATCGCACCGTGGCGCGAGTGGACACTGAAGAGCCGCGAAGACTGCCTCGACTACGCCGAGGCGCACGGTATCTCGGTGACGGCCAGCCGCGAGAAGATCCATTCGCGTGACCGCAACCTGTGGCACGTGAGCCATGAGGGCGGCGAACTCGAAGACGCCGGCAACGCGCCGCTGTCGACGACGTGGACGATGACGCGCTCGCCCCAGGAAGCCCCCGACCGCGAAGAGCAGGTCACTATCGGCTTTCAGCGCGGAGTACCAGTCTCCGTGGACGGTATGGCGCTTCCGCCGGTGCAGTTGATCGAGCTGCTGAACGAGATCGGCGCGCGCAATGCGATCGGCCGCATTGACCTGGTGGAGAATCGCTTCGTCGGCATGAAGAGCCGCGGCTGCTACGAGACGCCTGGCGGGACGCTGGTCGTTGCTGCGCATCGCGAGCTCGAGGCACTCACGCTCGATCGCGATCTGTCGCACTATAAGCAGCATGTCGCGTTGCGGTACGCTGACCTGGTCTACAACGGCCTCTGGTTCACGCCGCTGCGCGAAGCCTTTGACGCGTTCGTCACCAACACGCAACAGAACGTCACTGGAACGGTCACACTCTCCCTTTACAAGGGCAACCTGAATATCGTCAGCCGGCAGTCGCCGCTCTCGCTCTACTCAACCGATCTCTCCTCCTTCACCATGGGCGAGAGCTACGACCAGAAGGATGCGAAGGGCTTTATCCAGATCCTTGGCCTGCCTGCGCGCACGCGGGCCCGGCTGCTCGAAAAGCAGAAAGAGGTTGTGAAGTGAAGATGTGGTCAGGCCGTTTCCGCGAGCCACTGGATCCACGGTTCGAGGAGTGGCAGCGCTCCTTTCCCTTTGACTGGCAGCTCCTCCCGCACGAGGTCGCTGCCAGCAAAGCGCATGCCAGCATGCTGGGTGCAGCGGGGCTGCTAACGGTTTCAGAGGTTTCATCACTACGCGATGCGCTCGACGCGATCCTCGCTGAGCACTGGCACGATGCCGCTCGCGCAGCACTTGCCTCCGACAAGCGCGCTGAAGACGTGCACCACTTTGTCGAGCTCGAGCTTACGGCGCGTGTCGGCGACCTTGGACTCAAGCTGCACACCGGTCGCAGCCGCAACGAGCAGATCGCGACCGACCTCCGTCTCTACGTCCGCGAGCAGGGGGCGGCGGCGAGCGACCACCTGCACCAATGGGCAGTTGCGCTGCTCGATCAGGCTGACGCAGCGGGCGATGCCGCGATGCCCGCCTACACGCACCTGCAGCGTGCGGAGCCAGTGCTCGTCGCGCACTGGCTGCTCGCCTACGTTGCCATGATCGAGCGCGACATCAGCCGACTCGCCGATCTATCCGCACGCCTCAACCTCTGCCCGCTCGGGTCTGGTGCCGTCGCCGGTGCGACACTTGCGCTCGACCGAACCATCGCCGCCGGCGAGCTTGGCTTCACCGCGCCGACCACCAACTCGATGGACGCGACCAGCGATCGTGACTTCGTCATTGAATTTCTGCAGGCGCTCTCGATCGTGGCCCTGCACCTCAGCCGGTTCGCCGAGGAGGTCACGCTGTTCGCCACCGCAGAGTTTGGCTTCGTGATCTTGCCGGAGCGCTTCTCCACCGGCTCGAGCGCGATGCCGCAGAAGCTCAATCCAGACTTCACGGAGTTGCTGCGCGGCCGCGCAGGTCGCGTCCTCGGTGCCGCGTACGCGGCCGAGGTGCAGATGAAGGGACTGCCGCTTGCCTACAACAAAGATCTTCAGGACCTGCAGCCTTCACTCTTCGGCGCCGTTGCGGGCTTGCTGCCCGCTCTTGAGCTGGTTCCTGACTTCACCCGCAGCTTGAGCTTTCACCTGGAAGTCTTGCGCGCAAAGGCAACTCGTGGCTACCTGAACGCCATGGCGGCAGCAACCTATCTCGCACACCGCGGTATACCCTTTCGCACGGCGCACCACATTGTCGGGCAGGCGGTCCGCGTCGCTCTCGATCGCAGCTGTGAGCTTGAAGAGTTGCCGCTGCCGGAGTTGCAGCAGCTATCCCCGGCGTTTGAGGCAGATGTGTACGCGGCGCTCACGCTCGAGGCGACGATCGACTGCCACGATGTGATCGGCGGCACGGCGCGGGCCCGCGTGCAGGAGGCGCTCTCTGCCGCACGCAAGCGGTTCGGCGCCTCCGTTGCTTCGGACTTGGAGGCAGTTCGTGCCGGTTCGTAAAGCTCGCCTGCAGGACGCCGAAAAGATCCACGCCCTGGTCAACAGCCTCTCCGGCGACGGCACGCTGCTCAGTCGCTCTTATGCGGAGATCTGCGAGAACATCCGCGACTTCACGGTGGCCGAGTCACCGTCGGGGGAGTTCCAGGGTTGCGGTGCTCTGCACCTCTATGGCCCACATCTCGCCGAGGTGCGCTCCATCGTCGTCCGTCCGGAGTGGAAGGGCTGCGGCCGCGGCCAGCACCTGATCCAGGCGCTGCTGGACGAGGCCGAGCAGCACGGCGTGGGCTGCGTCTGCCTGTTCACGCGTATCCCGCAGTTCTTCGCCAACTCTGGTTTCTTCGCAGTCGAGGATCGTGCCGCGCTGCCAGACAAGATTTACAAGGATTGCCAGGCCTGTCCGCGCATTCACGCCTGCGATGAAGTCGCGATGGCGCATGGTGTTTTGCCCGACGTTTCGATCCTGGGACCTCGCGAACCGGTCGAACAACTTGTTCAGCTGGCACGCAGCGCACCCTAGCTGAACTTTGCGTTCCGTGTACCGAAGGTTGTACTGTGTAGATATGCGACTGCATCGGTCGCCTTTGGAGCGTAATGTCTGCCGAAGTGGAGCCTGCGGTGGCCCTGAGTGAGATCGCGGTGGGTGATTCTGTCGTGATCGCAACGGTCGATCTGCCCGACCAGGTGGGTGACCACCTGATGCACCTTGGCTTTCTGCCGGAAGCAATCATTGAAGTGCTGCGACGCGCTCCAGCGGGTGATCCCACGGTTTATCGCGTGCTGGGCGCGGAGATCGCGCTTCGCCGCGAGACGGCCCGCCACATCCGTGTGCATCGCGCCTCGACGCCGGCCGGATCGACGGTGTACCCATGAGTTGCCACACCCCGACTCCATCCGCTGCCGTTCTCGAAGAGACCCCTGCCAAGCCCGGGCAGAGGGGCCGCTTCCGCAATATCGCGCTGATCGGGCCGCCGAACAGCGGCAAATCGACGCTCTTCAATCGTCTGACCGGATTGCGGCAGAAGGTCGCAAACTACCCCGGCGTCACGGTCGAGCAGCGCTCCGGCCGGATGAGCGGCATCAAGCGCAATGACCTCACATTGATCGACCTGCCGGGCATCTACAGCCTGGCCGGCTACTCGGAAGATGCGCGCGTTGCCGTCGATGTGCTGAAAGGCGAGATGCCCGGCACGCCGCGGCCCGATGCCGTGCTGCTCGTGCTCGATGCTCTCAACCTGAATCGTCAGCTGATGCTGGCCGGTCCGATTCTCGCGCTTGGGCTGCCGACCATGGTGCTGCTGAACATGGCAGACCTGATGGAGGCGCGTGGGGGCGCTGTCGATCCGCTGGCACTGGCCCAAGAGCTGGGGCGGCCCGTCGCGCTGATCAGTGCCGCCCGCGGCACGGGTATCGAGGCTATCGAGCGTTTTCTGCTCCAGCACGGCACGCAACATCCAGAGACAGCTAGAACGTTGCCTGTGCTGCCGATCGAGCTGCCGGTTCTGCAAAATCCCGGCGAATGCCGCCGCTGGGCTGCGCAGGTCAGCACACGCACCAAATACAAGGCGCCCGCGTCCCCGTTGTGGACACGCCGGCTGGACTCAGTGCTGCTACACCGTGTCTGGGGCCCGCTGATCTTCCTCGCGGTCGTGGTCACGGTTTTCCAGGTGGTCTTCACCATCGGCCAGCCGCTCAGCGACTGGATGGGCGACGGGCTGACCGATCTCGGCGCTCGGCTCACCAGCCTCATCCCAATCCCCTGGCTGCAGGCCATGCTGCGCGACGGCATCTGGCATGGCGTGCAGGCGGTGCTCGTCTTCCTGCCGCAGATTCTGCTGTTGTTCCTCTTCATTGGCGTCCTCGAAGACTCAGGCTATTTGGCGCGCGCGGCCCTGATCGCCGATCGCCTCATGCGCTCTATCGGGCTGAATGGCAAGGCCTTCATTCCCCTGCTCTCGGCCTACGCGTGCGCCGTGCCGGCCATCATGGCGACGCGCACGATCGAGAACAAGCGCGATCGCCTGGCCACCATCCTGGTCGCCCCGTTCATGACCTGCTCCGCGCGCCTGCCCATCTACACGCTCATCATCGCCGCCTTCGTGCCGAACCGGCCCGTGATCGGCCACCTGATCGGCATGCGTGCCTGCGTCATGCTCTCGCTCTATGTGCTCGGGTTCCTGGCAGCGCTGCTCACGGCGAAGTTGCTGAAGTCTTCGGTCCTCAAGGCGTCGTCATCACCTTTTGTTCTCGAATTGCCACAGTACCGCTGGCCCACGGTGCGGTCGTTGGGGCTGCGCCTCTACGACCGCAGCGCGCTCTTCCTCAAAAAGGCCGGGACGATCATCCTTGCGGTCAGCTTCGTGCTCTGGGTCCTGAGCGTGCTGCCACTGCACGGCGGCAGCATGGCGGATCTGTCCGCGAGCGTCATCGGCCGCATCGGTCATTTTGTGGAGCCAGTTCTGCGGCCGCTCGGCTTCAACTGGAAGATCGGCATCGGTCTGCTCAGCTCGATCATCGCGCGTGAAGTGATCGTAGGCACGCTGGGCACGCTCTACGGCGTCGACCCCAACACGCAGGCGCTGAGCCTGCAGGCAGCCCTCCGACATGACATGACGATCGGCGGCGCCATCGCACTCGTCGTCTTCTTCGCCTTCGCGATGCAGTGCACGTCAACCCTTGCCGTGGTCCGGCGCGAGACCAATAGCCTGCGCTGGCCCATCATCCAGTTCTGCTACATGAGCACGCTCGCGTACGTCGCGGCCCTGATCACGAATCAGGTGCTCTCGCGGCTGCTGTAACGCGCTGCTCTGGGGCGCATCACCGGCAGATAAGCTCGTACCCGCGCCTATCTGCGACAATAGAGACTGAGTCCGCACGATGATTTCTGTAAACAATGTGAGCATGCGCTACGGCGCAAAGGTCCTGTTCGACGACGTCACCATCAACTTCATCCCTGGTCGCCGCTACGGCCTGACCGGGCCCAATGGCTCCGGCAAATCCACCTTCATGAAGGTCCTCGCTGGAGACATCGACGCGCAGAAGGGCACGGTGGTGCGCCCGAAGAAGATCTCGGTGCTGCGCCAGGATCAGTACGCATTCGACGCGTACCGCGTGATCGACACGGTCATCATGGGCAATAAGGGCCTATGGGCGGCGCTCGAGGAGCGCGAGGCTATCTACTCGAAGCCCGAGATGACCGATGAAGACGGCATGCGGCTGGGCGAGCTCGAAGGCACGGTCGGGGAAGAGGATGGCTACACCGCTGAAAGCGATGCGGCAATCCTGCTGCAGGGTCTCGACATCCCCGACGAACTGCACGAGCGCCGGATGGGCGAGTTGCAGGGCGGGCAGAAGGTGCGTGTGCTGCTGGCGCAGGCACTGTTCGGCAAGCCGCAGGCACTGCTGCTGGACGAGCCAACGAACTACCTCGATCTCGATTCGATCCACTGGCTGCAGGACTTCCTTCTGCATTTCGAAGGCACGCTGATCACCATCTCGCACGATCGGCACTTCCTGAACAGTGTCTGCACCCACATCGCCGACATCGACTACGAGACGATCATCACCTACACCGGCGGCTACGATGACATGGTCGTGGCGAAGACGCAGATCCGCTCGCGGCTTGAATCGCAGAATGAGCAGCGCGAGAAGAAGATCTCGCAGCTGAACGAATTCATCGCGCGCTTTTCCGCCGGTACGCGGTCGAGCCAGGTCACGTCGCGCAAGAAGGAAGTCGAGCGGCTGCAGACCACGGAACTCGCGCGCTCGAACATCGCGCGCCCTTTCATCCGGTTCGACATGCTGCGCCCGTCGGGTAAGCATGTGCTCGAATTCGACTCAGTGAAGAAGAGCTACGGCGACGAGGCAGTGATCCGCGGCTTCAGCGGCTCGGCGATGCGCGGCGAGAAGATCTGCCTCATGGGTCGTAACGGTCTCGGCAAGACCACGCTGCTCAAGTCACTGCTCTCCGGCCTGCCCGATCTGGTCGAAAAGGATTTTCGCCCGGACGGCGGCACCGTGAAGTGGGGCCACGAGGCGCAGGTCGGCTACTTCCCGCAGGATGTCTCCGGCATGATCGATAAGGGCACCACGGTAGCGGAGTGGCTGCATAACTTCGATCCGCAGGCGAGCAAGGAAGACATACGCGGCATCCTCGGCCAGATGCTCTTCCGCGGTGAAGAGGGCCTGAAACCCACCGATGCGCTCTCCGGCGGCGAGGCAGCACGCCTTCTCTTCTGTCGCATGATGATGCAGAAGCCGAACATTCTCGCACTCGACGAACCGACCAATCACCTCGACCTGGAATCGATCAACGCGCTGAACATCGCACTCCAGCGTTACGAGGGCACGGTCCTGCTGATTACGCACGACCACGACCTCATCGACGAAGTCGCGACGCGCATCTGGCACTTCGATGGCTCAGGGATCGAAGACTTCAAGGGCCCGTACGAGGAATACCAGGCCGCCACGGCAGCGGTGAGCAAGTAACGCATCTCTGCAATGAGAAGCCACTGAGGCCCGGCTTACCAGCCGGGCCTCAGTGTTTTGGAGCGGATGCAGGTACCGTCGTGGGAGCCGAGGCCTCGCCGTTCTCACCGGCAGGCACATTCTTTGTCAGCTTGCGCCAGAGGAACTCACGAAACAGGTTGTCGATCGCGCTGCCGCCGATCGCGATCGCGGAGTTGCTCAGCGTCAGCCCGACTCCGCGGTCGTTCGACGGATGGTAGGCGTTCGAGATCGCGCCCGCGCCGAAGTACCCGAGAACGCGCGAGTAGCCGAAGTGGTCATGTCTGTGATCGTCGCGTGTGATCACACTTCTCTCAACCGCATAGAGGGTGCGCTGCCGGATCGTACCTGCCCCTTTGTAGAAATAGCGCGGGTCCTCATGAAAGAGCGATGGCAGAATCGCGCTTGAAAGCATGCGGCTGATCGTGAGATCCGCGTAGTCAGCGCCATAGCGCTTCGCATAGCCCTGAAAGCCGCTGCCGTACTGACCGTAGGCATTTACGTACTGCTGCCCTGCGGCAGCGAGGCCTGTGGTCAGGAAGGTCACAGGGTCCAGCACGGAGTGGGCGGCGAGTCTGAACTTCTGAGAGCGGTCGAGTGGCGCCGCGTCCCAGATATAGCTGGTGTAAAAGTTCGGGATCACACCAAGCAGGCGCTGGTGCACCTGTTCATCGATCTGCGCGTCTGCCACCTCGGTTGGGGTCGCGGTTACGTGCACGACGGAGCTGGTGCCGGTCACCGCGAGCGGAATCGGGTGCAGAGTCAGCGCCTGATTTGCCCCGAGCACCACATTCGCGTTCTGGTAGCTCTGCAGGCCCGTGAGGCTGACTACAAGGGAGTAGGTTCCGGGGACAAGATAGCGAAACGTGAAGTACCCCTGCTCGTCCGAGACGAGCGTGCGCTCAGGCATGACTGCCGATGTCAGCTTTACCGACGCGCCCTCGAGCGGCGCTCCGCTCATATCCGTGACGCGACCGGAGATTGTTGCCGTTCCGGCCGCATCACCGCCCGCCTGTGCTGGCTCGGGAGCGTCCGGCAGCGTGAGCGATGCCCTGACGGATGGCCCCGCGGGCTGGGCATGCGCGAGTCCAAGACCGAACACCAGCGCTGCCGAGACGCAGAACGAAAGGCTTCGGTTGCCTGTCATCGCCGGTCCATGTTTCTCAGCATGTGTCAGTAGGGGCTCCATCGAGTCACCATCTAGATGCGGTTCAGACGCCCACTCGATGCAAAAGGTCACGATTCGCCAGGCAGGTCAAGCGGGATGTGAATACCGCGAGAATGCGTGCAAGATGTCGCTGACGGGGAGCGGTTGCGATAGGGATTCCCTCTCAACCTGCCGTAATCTGGTGTTTCTATCTATGCCACCGTTGCTCAATGCTCAATCCATTCAGAAGGCCTTCGGCGCCCGGCCGCTGTTCCGCTCACTGTCGTTCACGGTCGAGGAGGGCGCGCGCATTGGCCTTATTGGACCAAACGGCGCAGGCAAATCGACACTGCTGCGCATCCTCGCGGGCGAGGTAGACCCGGACGAGGGCGAGGTCGTTTCGCGCAAACGTACTCGAATCAGCTACGTGGAGCAGGTCTCCGCGTACCGCTCTGGGCAGACCGTGTGGTCGATCGTCGAGGACGCGGTGCGCGCCGCGGCTGTACCGGCGGCAGAGCGGGAGCGCCTGATTCGCGAGACGCTGGGCCGCGCCGGGTTTACCGACTTCACGGCTGAGGCTGTCTTGCTCTCGGGTGGCTGGCGCAAGCGGCTCGCCATCGTCAGCGCTCTCGCAACCGCGCCGGATGTCCTGCTGCTCGATGAGCCGACGAATCATCTGGATCTCGAAGGCATCGAGTGGCTGGAGGGCCTGCTCGCCGATGCGAGCTTCGCCTCGGTCACGATTAGCCACGATCGGTACTTCCTCGAGTCGGTTGCGTCGGACATTGTTGAGATCAATCCCGCGTACCCGAACGGCCTCCTGCGGGCCGAGGGCAACTACAGCCACTTCCTCGAAGAGAAGGAGGCCTTCCTCGAAGCTCAGCAGCGACGGCAGGAGGCGCTTGAAGGCCGCGTGCGTACCGAGATCGCCTGGCTGCGCCGTGGGCCCAAGGCACGCGCGACCAAGGCAAAGGCGCGCATCGATTCAGCGCACGCCATGATCGCTGAACTGAACGAAGTCAGCGCGCGCAATCGCACGGCCACCACCGATATCGAGTTCACCGCGAGCGGCCGCGAATCGAAGCGGTTGGTGACGCTCGATCGCGTCAGTTACAGCGTCGGCGAGCGCACGCTGTTTCGCGATCTGACGTTTCCGCTCACAGCCGGCACACGCGTCGGCCTCGTGGGTCCGAATGGCAGCGGCAAGACCACGCTGCTGCGGCTGCTTCGCGGTGAGATCGAAGCCACGAGTGGCAGCCTGCAGCGAGCGAACGCACTGCGCATCGTCTACTTCGACCAGAACCGGGTGCTCGAGCCCAACCTGACGCTGCGCCGCGCTCTTGCGCCGGATAGCGACTCGGTCGTCTACCAGGATCGCGTCATCCACGTCGCATCGTGGGCCTCGCGTTTCCTCTTCACGGGTGAACAGTTGCATCAGCCGGTCAGTGCACTCTCTGGCGGCGAGCGCGCACGCGTGCTCATGGCGCGTCTCATGCTCGAACCCGCCGACCTGCTGCTGCTCGACGAGCCGACCAACGATCTCGACATCCCAACCCTCGAGATTCTCGAGGAGAGCCTGCTCGAGTTCCGCGGCGCGCTGGTGCTAGTCACACACGATCGCTACCTGCTCGACCGCGTATCAACGGTTGTGCTGGGGCTGGACGGGCTCGGCAATGCCGGACAGTTCGCGGACTACCGGCAGTGGGAGGAGTGGCGCGACGAACAGGAGCGCTCTCGCGGATCGCAGGGCAAGTCGGCCACAGGCCTATCGACGCAGCCAGGGTCCGCCGCCCCCGCGCGCAAGAAGCTCTCGTACATCGAAGGGCGTGATTACGAGACGATCGAAGCGCGCATTGCCGAAGCGGATGCAGCGCTGAGTCAGGCTGAGATCGAGGTAAACGATCCAACCAACGCGAGCGATGCGGTTGCGCTGCAACGCGCGTTGGAGCGGCTGGCCAATGCCCAGGCGAATCACGACGCACTGCTGGAACGCTGGATGGAACTCGAAGCCAAGCTCAACGGCTAAGTCTCGCTAACGCGTGCTGCCCCGAGTTTCGAGCAGCACCGCGTCCGCCTCGTCTTTTGCGCCAGGGCCGCCATGAACGGTCTCAGGCGGATCGCTCGGGTTGTGCGGATTCTCCGACGAGTTGTCGTACACGACGCGCCAGTGCAGTGTTGCGCCTTTCGGCAACTGCACTGGTTGCTTATAGCGATAGACCTCCACCCAGTCTGGATCCCAGCGTGGAATCGAAAGCAGCCAGATCTGCCGCCCCGCAGACGTGGTGGCGTAGACATCGAAGCTGCGTGCCAGGAAGTGCGCACGCGGGTAGATTGCGGTCACCTGCATGGCCGCAGTCAGCGGCACGCTGTCCTCGAGCGTGGTCGTCGCCGCACCGGTCGGCAAATTGATCGCGCCCTTGTGCTCGTAGCGGACCACGTGCGCTGTTGCCGGTGGGCGGGTCGCGCCGCGCTCATAGTAGAGCCCCACTTGGAACTTCAGATCGACGGTGCGCCCCGTCGTCTTCAGGTGAGCCTGCAGGAGCAGGTTCGTCTTCGCCGTAACCGGCCACTGTTCGCCCGCATGCAGCTCGACAGGTGCTGTTCCGGGCTGCCAGAAGATCAAGCCGGCATTTCCTGACATGTTCGCAACCGGCGGCTCAAGACTGCCGGGGTCCTGCACTGCCGTGCCGGTCGGATCGAATGTCAGCAGGACGCCGCGGACCGCTTGCGGCTCACTGGGCCGGATTGCAATCGCGCGCAGACGGTGCCCCTGCGCAGCGCCGGCCGGCAGGGAGACGGTCATAAAGATATCCGTGCCGCTGCCCGGAACGCTGACGGGAGCCGCGCTGGTCAGAATGGTGTCCGGCGACCCGAGCGTCCATTCGCTAGCCGGAGCTGCGGCGGGAGAACTCGGCGCGGCCGCGCCACCCGGAGCGCCTGCGCTGACCCAGGCGCGGATGGCCGCGAGCTCCTGATCGCTGAGCCGCCGCTCACCAACAAACTCACCCTTGCCTGGGGCGGGAAGCCATGGCGGCATGTAGCGGCTCTGCGTCACTTCCAGGATCTGCCCGCTCCACTGCTTGGCATCGTCGTAGCTCTGCAGATCGAAGGGAGCGCCGCCCTGCGGACTGTGGCAGCTTGCGCATTGATGCTGCAGGATCGGGGCGACCGAAGCATATGTTCCTGCTGCCTGCCCGGTGGCCACCATGCTCCCAGCGCAGCCCATTGACATCAGAGCGGCCAGGACGCCCAGGACTCGATTCTTCACACCTGTGAGGATACAGTCGGTGCGCATGGGGTTGTGCCGCAGTGTGCCGACGGTCCATTCAGGAACTTCGTAGCGCCGAAGTTGTACGGGCCAGTACGGACGCCCCATGCCCGCAACAGCGGCCCGGAGCTATGCTTGGCACAGCCCGCGCTCCTGGGGCAAAACCTTCGCATGTCTCGCACGCCACTCACTCGTACGCTCCTCGCCACCCTTCCGGTCTGCGGCGCCCTGCTGTCCGGGATAGCGGGCATGCGTGGCTGGCCGATTCCCTTGAGCGTGCTCGCCATGGCCACTGTTGCTGCGGCCTGCTCGGCGATCTACTGGCCCGTTCCGGCAAAGGCGGCAGACGACGACGCTTCCGTCGAGACCGTGACCGCTCCGTCCTTAGCTAGCGAATCACTTCCGATTGCCGCTGCCGCCGAACCAGCCGTCTCGCTGGCCCTCCAGTCGATGCCCCCTGAGCAGGGCAGTGTCGGCACGCGCGCCGACACCCTCGTGACCGGACAGGAACCCGAGACGGATCTGCTGACCGGGTTGCTGGCCCCGCAGGCCTTCTTCGCCCGCGTCACCAGCGAGTTGGATCGCTGTCGCGCTGCCGGCCAAACCGCAACGCTGATGATCTGCGACCTGGACCAGTTCCAGCGCGTGAACCAGCACCTTGGACTGATCGATGCCAACCAACTTCTGCGCCACATCGCGGACCGCTTTCGGGCGACAGTACGCGATCGCGATGTCCTTTCCAGGCTGGGCGGCGACGAGTTTGGCATCTTCTTCCCCGGCCTGACGCCGGAGACGGCAGAAAACCGTGTCCGCGATCTGCGCGCGGCTCTGCGCGATGCGGGTCTCGAGGCACTGCCAGCGGAGACGCCACAACTGACGGCTTCCCTGGGAATGAGCCACTTCCCGGCAGAAGGTCAGAGCATCGAGTCCCTGATGGCAATCGCCGACCGCGGGTTAGCGGACGCGAAGCGCGAACGCGCGGAGACAGCCAACCGCCCTACCGCAGCCGCCCTCTTGCTGACTCGCTCCTGATCCCGTCCAAGCCAATTGCAGACGGTGCTTGCATCCTCCTCGCAGGGGCATCAGGCTTAAGGCAATGCGCCGCTCTCTCCTGCTCTGCTCTGCCCTGCTCTTCATCTCCGCGCTCTGCCCGGCAACTACTCCCGCTCAGCAAGCCGCCACTTCGCCAGCGCGGGCGACCAGTACGCCTTACAGTGGCGACCTGTCCATCTTTGAAACGCCGGGACGCGACCAGCGACTGCAGATCGGCCGCGTGATGGATCTCCTTGGCTTGAAGCCCGGCCGTTCGGTCGCGGATATCGGAGCCGGTTCCGGCTGGTTCACCGTGCGGGCCGCGCGTCGGGTCGCCCCCGGCGGAACCGTCTATGCGGAGGACATCAACCCGGCGGCAGTGAGCCACATTCGCGAGCGGGCGGAACAGGAGCACCTCGCTAATGTTCAGGTGGTCGAAGGTACGTCGGACGACCCGAAGCTGCCGCCCGCGAGCGTTGACGCCGTCATGCTGCTGAAGGTCTACCACGAGATCGCACAGCCAGAGTCGCTTCTCGCCCACCTGCGCCCGGCGCTACGGCCCGGCGCGAAGATCGGGATCATCGACCGGAACGGCAATGGAGCAGATCACGGCCTCGACGAGAAGGTGGTCACCCGTGAGCTGGAACAGGCAGGCTTCCTTGTCAGCGGCCGATACACTTTCACGAAGGCCGACGGCCAGGACTACTTCCTCATCTTCACCGCGAAGTAGTCGGGCGCGTCAGCCAGTGTTGCGTAGCCCTGCGGAGATGCCATTGATCGTCGCTCCAAGTGCGCGCTTCAATGCGTCCGAGTCGTCACCGCTCCGCTTGCGCCGCAGCAGCTCCACCTGCAGCAGGCTCATCGGGTCCACGTACGGATTGCGCAATCGAATCGACCGCGCCAGCACCGGATTCGATTCGAGCAGCACGCGCTGACCAGTTATCTGGAGAATGGCGCGTTCCGTTCGTTCGAACTCGTCTTCGAGAGTGCGGAAGACCCGTTCGCGAAGCTCGCGGTCATCGACCAGCTCACTGTAAAGGCGGGCGATGCCGAAGTCCGACTTGGCGAGCGCCATCTCGACGTTGCGGATCAGGTCGATGAACAGCGGAAAGCTGGCCATCATCGAGCGCAGCAAGCCCAGGTCGCGTTCGGCAAATTGGCTTAACGCATGCCCCACACCGAACCACGCCGGCAGTTGGTGCCGGCTCTGCGTCCAGCCGAAGACCCACGGGATGGCGCGCAGATCCCCCAGACTTCGTTTGCCACTTCGCCGCGAGGGCCGCGACCCGATCCGCACATTTTCGAGTTCCGCGACGGGCGTCGCCTGCTCGAAGTACTCGAGCAACTCGGGATCGTCGACGACGTGCTTGCGGTAGAAGGTGAAGCTCTCGTTCGAGAGCGTATTCATGGCCTCCTCCCAGGCCGGCTGCATGCGCCCGCTCAGCGGTGCACCCGGCAGCCGATCGTTCGGTCGCGCCAGCGCATCGAGTGCGGCTGCCAGCATCAGCTCCAGGTTGCGTTCGGCCAGCACAACATCGCCGTACTTGAAGCTGAGCACCTCGCCCTGTTCCGTGATTCGCAACTCTCCATCGAACGCATCGAACGGTTGCGCGTAGATCGAGCGATGCGTCGGACCGCCGCCACGGCCGACCGTACCGCCGCGGCCATGGAAGAGTCGCAGCCGCACCTCGCACTCGCGCGCCACCTCATGCAGGGCACGATGCGCGCGGTAGATCTCCCACGTGCTCGTCAGCATGCCGCCGTCCTTGTTCGAATCGGAGTAGCCCAGCATGATCTCCTGCGTGTTGTTCCAGGAGGCCAGCAGCTCGCGATACTCCGGCGCGCTCCATAACGCACGGCATATCTCAGGCGCGCGCTGCAGATCTTCGATGGATTCGAACAGTGGGACTGGCATTAATCCGTGAAGCCCCTTGCCTCCCTCGACCTGCACACCGGCGATGCGCGCCAGACCCACGACACGCAGCACATCCTCGCTCGACGCTGCCCCGCTGATCACGTAGTGGCGAATCGCCTCTCGATAGGGCCCCTGCTGCAGCCGCGCAACCGCGCGAAACGTGTTCAGCACGTCCTCGCTCTCCGGGGCCAGGCTCTCCGCGGCCTTGCCCTCGACGGCTGCGCAACCCACCGCCGCGCTCACCTGCTCCACGGCCTGGCGGTGCAGCTTCGCGTGCTGGCGAACATCCAGCGTGTGCAGGTGCAGTCCGAAGGTCCGCAGTTCGATCAGCAGCGGGTCCACCAGCTCGGCCGCAATCCGTTCACCGCGATTTTCGGCTAGGCTCTGGCGCAGGAGCAGCAGATCTTCGCGAAACTCGGCCGCATCCCGGTACGGAGCGAGCGACGTCGACTCTCCTGCATGCCCGTCCAGCCGCTGCTGAACGGAGCGCAGGAACTGGCGATACCTCTCCAGTCCATAACGCTCTGCGCTCGTTTGCATCGACGCCGGAACCTGGGCCAGGTAGCGTTCAAGCTGCTGGTTGAGAGCGCTGCTGATATCCACCTGCTGAACCGAGTTCGTCAGCAGATCGAACAAGGACTGCACCTCGTCCCGGTAAAAGCCAAGGATGTGCTCGCGCGCATCGCGGAGCGCCTCTTCCGTCACCTCTGGTGTGACAAATGGATTGCCGTCGCGGTCACCGCCGATCCACGAGCCGAAGCTCAGCATTAGCGGCATGTCTGCAGGCGGAAGTACCCGTCCGTACTCGGCGGCAAACGCGGCCGCCAGTTCAGCGTAGAGCGCCGGCACGGTCGCAAAGATGGAGGCGCGGTAGAGGTCCAACCCCATCTTGACCTCGTCGCTCACCAGCGGGCGGCGCGCACGCACTTCATCTGTTTGCCAAAGCGCCGTGATCTCGGCAGCGATGGCCGTCTGCAGGCGGTCAAGCTCCACGTCCGGCAGCGGGATGCGGTCCAGTTCCTCGAGCAGAGCGCCCAGCCGACGCCGCTTGTAGAGCACGGACCGCCGTGCAACCTCCGTCGGGTGCGCCGTGAACACCGGCGTGATGTGCAGCCGCTGCATGTACCCGAGCGCGGCATCGGCGTCGATGCCGGCAAGCCGCATCGCGCGCAGCGTTCCGCGAAACGAGCCGCGCTGCACTGCGGTTTGCGCCGCGCCATCGTCGGACTCAAGCTGCAGGGAGACGCGGCGGCGCTTGCGGTGGTTCGTCTCCGCCAGGTTGATCAGTTCGAAGTAGTAGGCGAACGCACGCGTGATCTGGTAGGCATCCGGCAGGTCAAGGCCGTCCACCACGGCCATCTGCTGCTGCAGCAGATCCTCGGCCCGTTGCGCTTCGCCATTCGCTGCGGCTTCTCGCCTCTCGATCGAGAGCTGGCGCAGGTGCTCTTCCAGACCGAAGAGGCGCTCGCCGGCCTGCTCGCGCAGCACATCGCCCAGCAGCATGCCGAGCGACCGCACATCACGGCGGAGCGGCACTTCCTTCAGGTCACCCGTGCGCGCTTCCAGCTCCTCAAGTCGCGACGCCCAGCTCTCTGGCTTCCACAGCAGGGGGCTCATTGTGCCTCCAGTATGCGGCATTTGGCAGTCGCGGTTCCTTGGCCGTGAGAGCCAGGGCTGCCCGATGCGGAAAAGCTCCCAAAAAGCCCACGAATCATAGGTGCTATGGACAACGAATCGGCTTATATTGAACCATGTCAAGCCGCAGGCATTCCGCGACTGCCACTTCTGCAAGCCTCGGTGTCCCTCCTGCCGAGCAGCGCGCTTCCCTGCTTGATGCCCGCTACCACCATGATTCCTGTGGCGTCGGCTTCATTGCGCGCATCTCCAACGAGCCATCGCACGACGTGCTTCTTCGCGCCCTAACTGCGCTCGGCCGGCTCGCCCATCGCGGCGCAGTCGCTGCCGACGGCAAGAGCAGCGACGGTGTCGGCATCCTGACGCAGATTCCCCGCGCCTTCCTGCTCAACGCGGCTGGGATCACAATCCCGGAAAATCGCGCACTCGCCGTGGCCATGTGCTTCTTCCCTGCGGATATCGATCCGGCACCTGCACAGCGCGAACTCGATGCGGCGCTGGCCGCGCGGCGCTGCCGCCTGCTCGCTTGGCGTGAGGTGCCCACCCGCCCGGAGCACCTGGGCAAGCAGGCGCTGGCGTCCGCGCCACGAGTGCTGCAAGCGCTCATCTCCGCGCACCCCGCCGAACTCGACGATCGCCTCTACCTCGCGCGCAAACAATTCGAGCGGCAGAAGACGGCCGTCCACATCTGCTCTCTGTCTGCTTCGACGATCGTCTACAAGGCACTCTGTGCTGGTCGCGTGCTGTCGGAGTTCTACCCCGACTTGGCCAACCCTGCATTCGAGACTGCATACGCGATCTTCCACCAGCGCTATGCCACGAACTCCGAGCCGGCGTGGAGCCGTGCACAGCCGCTGCGCATGCTCGCGCACAACGGAGAGATCAACACCGTCTGGGGCAATCGCGCGCGCATGGACGCCCGTGCTGGCACGATCCCGGCCGAGTATCACCCGCTCTACTCTGAAGACGGCTCCGATTCGACCAGTCTCGACGAAGCAGTGGAACTGCTCGCTCGCAACGGGCGCAGCGTTAGCCAGGCAGTGCGCATGCTGGTGCCGCCGGCACGGCTCGAAAAGGTCTCCGAATTTATGCATTACCACGCCGACTGTGTGGAGCCTTGGGACGGACCGGCAGCGCTCACGTTTGCTGACGGGCACCTGATCGGCGCGGCGCTCGATCGCAACGGCCTGCGGCCCTGCCGCTACTTCATCACGCGTGATGGCATGGTCGTCGCCGGCTCGGAGGCAGGGCTCTTCGATCTCGACCCGGACGCGATCCTTGAGAGTGGCCGGCTCGGCCCTGGCGAGATGATCGTCGTCGACCTGAAGAGCTATGAAGTGCTCGACACGCGCGAGATCCTGGCGCGCTTCGATCGCGAAGTCGAATACGAGACCCTCGTCTCCGACGTGGCGTTGATCGATGCACAGGATTGGAAGAGCGGTCTGGCAGCCGAACGCCTGCTCGAACTGCAGCGCCTCTTTGGCTACACGCGCGAGGACGTCCGCATGGTGCTCCAGCCGATGGCAGCCGATGGCAAGGACGCCATCTGGTCCATGGGTGATGACACGCCCATCGCTGCGCTGGCCCGCTCACCACGGCCCGTCTACAACTACCTGCGCCAGCGTTTCGCTCAGGTGACGAATCCGCCTATTGATGCGTTGCGCGAGGCCTGCGTCGTGCAACTGCACACGCGCCTTGGGCCCTGGCCACACCTGCTCGATCCGCACGCGCGCATCCCTGGGTTATCGCTCGCATCGCCATTTCTCTCGTTGGGACAGGCGCAGGCGTTGCGCGAGCGCAGTCACCCGCTCGCCGCCGAGCTGCCCACCGCGCTGCTCGACTGTGTCTTCGGGACCGGCGAAACGCTGGCGGTCGCGCTCGATCGAGTGCGCACTGAGGCGATCGCTTTGGTCACCGGCGGCGCGCAGTTGCTGCTCTTGTCCGATGCAGCGGCCGGCGCGGACAAGCTGCCCATTCCGATGGCGCTGGCCACCGGCGCCGTCCATCACGCGCTGATCGACGCCGGCATTCGTACGCGCGTCGGTCTCGCCGTCGAGGCGGGAGACTGCCGCGACCTGCACCACGCCGCAGTGCTGCTCGCCGTGGGCGCGGGCGCAGTGTGCCCGTGGCTCGCGCTGCAAACCGCAGCCGTCGCCGCGCCTGACAACGGCGAGACGAACATGCTGAAGTGCTTCGACCAGGGACTGGCGAAGATCATGTCGAAGATGGGCATCTCGGTCGTCGACAGCTATCGCGGATCGCAGCTCTTCGACGCCATCGGGCTGAACGATGAAGTGGTCCGCCGCTGCTTCGTGGGCATGCCTGCGCCGCTCGGCGGCATTGGCTTTGCAGAGATTGAAGCGCAGGTGCGCCAGGCATGGGGCGGCATCTACACTGCGGAGCCCTCTCCAGCAGGCGGCGATCTGCCCGACTACGGCTGGGTCCGCTTCCGCAAGGCGGATACGGCAGAGCCCCACGCCTGGCAACCGCAGCGAGTGAAATTGCTGCAGAGCAGCGTCGGCTCTGTGCGCGGAGCAGCTGCCGTCGCCGAAGTGCAACCGCTTCACGTCATCACCGGTGCGACAGAAGCCGCGCCCCAGGTGCTGCGTGATCTGCTCACGATGTGCGCGGCCGGTCCTGTACTGGCGGAGACAGCCGTCGAGCCCGCAACCTCCATCACGCCCCGCTTCATCGCATCCGCCATGTCCCTCGGTTCACTCAGCCCGGAGGCGCACTCGACCATCACCGAGGCGATGAACCTGCTCGGTGCGCGTTCGAATACCGGCGAGGGCGGCGAGGACCCCGGTGTCTATGCGCCCGATCCGCTCACGGGTGGCCGCTCCCTACGCAACAACAAGATCAAGCAGCTCGCGTCGGGGCGCTTCGGCGTCACGGCTGAATACCTGGCCAACGCAGAAGAGATCGAGATCAAGGTCGCGCAGGGTTCGAAGCCTGGAGAAGGCGGCCAGCTGCCCGGCCACAAGGTAACAGAGCTGATCGCGCGTCTACGGCATGCACAGCCCGGCGTCATGCTGATCAGTCCACCACCGCATCACGACATCTACTCGATCGAGGATCTGGCACAGCTCATCTACGATCTGAAACGCGTTAACCCGCGCGCAGCGATCGGTGTCAAGCTGGTCTCGTCCTTCGGCGTCGGCACCATTGCAGCCGGCGTCGCCAAGGCGTTCGCTGATTACATCGTCATCGCCGGACACAACGGCGGCACCGGTGCTTCCCCGCTCTCGAGCATCAAGCACGCCGGCAATCCGTGGGAGCTTGGACTGGCCGAGGCACAGCAGTCGCTGCTCGCCGAGGGGCTGCGTGGTCGCGTGCGGTTGCGCTGCGACGGCGGCTTGCAGACAGCGCGTGACGTGTTGATCGCAGCCATGCTGGGCGCCGATGAGTATGCCTTCGGCACCGCTGTCCTCGTGGCACTGGGCTGCGACATGGCGCGTCAATGCCATCTCAATACGTGCCCCACCGGCATCGCGACACAGCGTCCGGAGCTCCGCGCAAAATTTCGCGGCAAGCCCGAGCACATCATCCGCTTCTTCGATGGCCTTGCGGGCGACCTCCGCTCCATGCTCGCGAATCTCGGCCTTGCGACGCTGGGCGATGCAGTCGGACGGACTGACCTGCTCGAGCAGACACGGCACCTTGGCGGCCTCGACCTCGCGGCCATGCTGGCTGCGCCGGTCGATGGCGTGCGTGCCTGGGCGGGACAGCGCAATGCGCGTCCCCATCAGGAACAGCCACTCGATGATGAGTGGATTGAGCCGGCGCTCCAGGCCACCCGTCGCGGAGAGTCGTTCACCGCGATCGCAGAGATATGCAACAGCCACCGTGCCGTGGGCGCCCGCCTCGCAGGCGAGCTCGCGCTCGAGCGCCTGGACCATGCGGGCGCGCAGCCTCCGGCCATCGACATCCAATTGCAGGGCGTGGCTGGCCAATCTTTTGGCGCCTTCGCCGTGCGCGGCATGCGGCTCGTGCTCGAAGGCATGGCGAATGACTTCGTCGGCAAGGGCCTCTCGGGTGGCGAACTCGTGCTGCGTGCCGAGGGTGAGGCAGCGCGCGACAGCGCCCGGCATGTCCTGCTCGGCAACGTCGCCCTCTATGGCGCGACCGCCGGACGTCTGCTGGCAGCCGGGCGCGCGGGTGAGCGCTTCGCCGTACGTAATTCCGGCGCGACCGCTGTCATTGAAGGCGTCGGCGATCACGGCTGCGAGTACATGACCGGCGGTGTCGTCCTGGTGCTGGGCCGCGCGGGACAGAACTTTGGAGCTGGCATGACGGGCGGCGTGGCCTGGGTGCTCGACGACGATGGCAGCTTTGTCACCGAGCAGCGCTACCACCCGGACTTCCTGCTGGCTTCAACGCTTGCCGATCAGCCCGAAGCCGCCGCACAGGTGCGTGAACTGCTGGCCCTGCATGCGGAGAGCGCGCACAGCCGCAAGGCCGCAGACCTGCTCGCCGATTGGGAAGGCACCGCGCGCAAGCTCGTGATGCTCACGCCGCGTCCACAGTAAAGATTGCGCTGTGTCCGTGCCGCTTATCGTGAAAGCGCCGGCGCGGGCCGCAGCGCCTGGATGGCGGCGCTGAGATCCTCGGCAAGCTGCGCTTTGCGGGTGTCCTCGAGCGGCTTCCCCGCCTCCGTGAGATAGAAGACGTCCACTGCCAACTCGCCCTCAGTGTCGATGAGAGCGACGCGGATATCGCAACCGTGCATCGCGATGCCTGATGCAATGGCCCGCAGCAGCCCCGGCCCGTCCTGCGCCACTACCTGCATCACTGTGCTCGCGGCGGACGCCGTGTCATCGAACGAAATGCGCGTCTCCACCTGCATCTTCACCGGCGCGGTCGCCAGATGACGACGTGCACGCATCATGCCGTCCACCGACGCACGCCTCGTCACTGCGTCCATTACTTTCTGCGTGAAGCGGCTGAACTCGGATGGGTTCAGCTCTAGCGTGCCAAATGAGTCGGCGAAGAGAAAGCTGTCGACGACCACACCAGCCTCGTTTGCAAACGCCTCTGCCTTCACGATGTTCATGCCCAAGGCAGAGAGCGCACCCGCCAGATCGGCGAACAGCATCGGGCGATCCTTCGCAATCAGCACAAGCTCGAACAGGTGCCGCGCCTTCCGCAGGGAGAGCTGCGCTGGCTGGCGCTCAAGCTGTGCCGACATGTCCAGGTGCGCACGAATCTGCTCCGGCAGGCGTGTCTGCACATACCGCTGAGGCAAGCCTTCAAGGAAGCGCTTCATCTGGTCGACACGATCCGGAACAGTGGAGGTGATGCGTCGCAGCAGCGCCGGATCGAGCGATGCGTGATAGCGCTCCTCGTCCACGCTGCGGTCCATCCAGTTCGATGTGGCGATGAAGAGCTGCCACAGATTCTCCGCCTTCCATGGTGTCAGCGCTTCGGGATTTACAGCCCGCACATCCGCGTACGTCATCAGGCAGAGCATACGCAGCCGCGTCGGAGTCGCTACCTTCTCGGCGAGCGCGCGCAGTGTCTCAGGATCGAAGATGTCGCGGCGCAATGCGGCCGACATCACCAGGTGGTCGCGGATGAGAGCGAGAATCGTCTCTCGTTCTTCAGGCTCGAACTCCATTCGATCGAGCACGGCTTCGGCCAGCTCCACACTCTGGGTCGTGTGCTCGCCGGAACGGCTGGCCTTTCCCGTGTCGTGCAGCAGAAGCGCGAAGAGCAGCAGCTCCAGCCGGTCGATCTCCAGCAGCAACCCCGCAAATCGTCGCTCCCAGTCCTGTTCCACCTGTTCGAGCGCGTGTACGTTCTCGATGGTCAGGAAGGTGTGCTCATCGACGGTGTAGCGATGGTACGAGTCGCGAATGACCAGTGCGTCGATGCCGTGGAACTCCGGAATCAGCATCTCGAGCACGCCGAGTGTGTGCATCGCGCGCAGAGCGGCTGCTCCGTGGCGGCCCAGCAGAATGCGCTGCAATGCAGTGCGAAGGAACGGTCCCTCGGGCAAATGCAGGTTCAGTTCCGGCAAGGCATCGCTCAGCGCGCTCTCGGCACGCGAGCTAAGCCGATGCCCCTGCTCAGCAATCTCGGCAAAGACACGTAGCATCGCTTCGGGATCGATGCCGCCGGCCTCGCTTTCATACTCGATTCGCCCATCGCTGATGGTGAACGGCGTGCCTTCGAGCGGTAGCGATCGGCGTCGCCGGGGGAAGAAACTGCGCGCTGGTGCTGGTGGCTCGAGTAGTGCTCCAACACTGCGTGAAATAGTGCGCGCATGGCGGTAGTAGGTGCGCATCCAGTACGCAGCGTCCGCTGGACTTGTGTCCGCGACCCCGACATGCGCCGCGCTTGCCTCATCCTGCGCGTGCCAGCTCAGGATGTTGTCGTCGCGCCGCGTGCGGAGATGCAGAAAGCAGCGCGTCGCGCTCAGGAAGGTAATGGCAGACTGCGCGTCCGGCTCCAGCCGCAACTGATCCTGTGCGGGCCAGCCACGCGCGGAACGCATGTGGCTCAGCGCGCGAATCCAGCACACAGTATGGTGATCCCGCATACCACCTGGCGCCTCTTTTACGTTTGGCTCCAGGTGAAAGATGGTGCCGCCGAACCGTGCATGCCGCTCTGCCAGCCCGCGCCGCAACAGCCTCTGGATGCTCTCGCTCTCACGTGACAGCACGGCGGGAACGATCTTGTCATGGAGCAGTGCGAATGACGCGGCGTCGCCAGTGACGAGTCGCTGATCCAGCAGAGACAGCGTGAATTCGTAGTTCTCCGGCGCGAAACGCTCGCACTCGCGAACCGTGCGTGTCGATGTGCTGGCCCGTAGCCCTGCATCCCACAGCGCCTGGCTCACACTGCGGATCAGCTCACGTGCATTGCTCTCGATGCGCGGCTCGGCACAGACGAAGAGCAGGTCGATGTCCGAGTAGGGGAACAACTCCCGGCGCCCGTAGCCCCCTGTGGCGACAACAGCAATCCCGCGGGAGGCAGCATGACCGCTTGCCTCAGACCACAGGGAGGTGACCAGCGCGTCCACGGCCGCAGTGCGCGCATGCAGGCAGGAGAGGCCGTCGCCGGTGCGAGAGAATGCCGCGCTTGACTCAGCAAAGGCGGCACGGTATCGATCTGTGGCGGTAGTGACGAAGGATGGGGAGTGCGCCATGTGCAGGAGTCTCCTTCGCGAAAGCCTGGGTCGAACTTAGAGAGCGGTGTCTCCGCGCTCGTCATTACGGATGCGGATAGCTTCATCGATCCGCGAGATGAAGATCTTTCCATCGCCAATGTGACCAGTGCGCGCGGTATTGGCAATCGTGCTGATTACTTTTTCTGCTGCGTCGTCGTGCACCACGAGCTCGATCTTGATCTTCGGCAGAAGGTCGACCGTGTACTCGCGGCCGCGATAGAACTCAGTATGACCCTTCTGGCGTCCGTGACCGCGCGCCTCCAGAATGGTCATTCCTTCGACGCCGATCTCGATCAGCGCCTCCTTCACAGCGTCCAGCCGCGACGGCTGGATGATTGCCTCAATCTTCTGCATGCATCTCCTCGTCGTGGACTGCGCCTCAGGCCCAGTCGTATCCCTCTTCGCCGTGCTGCGTCACGTCCATGCCTTCCTGCTCGTCTTCGACAGACATACGCAGCCCGACGACCAGGTCGACCACCTTCAGCAGCACGAGCGTGCCGATCACAGATAGCACAATCGCGATCAGGATCCCCACACTCTGGTTTAACAGCTGGCGTCCGTGCCCTTCAAACACGCCGACTGGCAGCGTGTTTCCTGCCGCGTCTTTGAAGACGGGGTTGACGGCGCTGCTTGCGAAGAAGGCGGTCAGAATCGCGCCAAGAGTGCCGCCGACTCCATGCACGCCGAAGGCATCGAGCGAGTCGTCATAACCGAGCCTCTGCTTCACGATGGCGACCATGGTGTAGCAAACCACGCCGGCAAGGGCACCAATCACAAGCGAGGACATCGGCTGCACGAAACCCGCTGCCGGCGTAATCGCGACCAGTCCAGCCACCGCGCCAGAGATGCCGCCAAGAGCGCTCGGCTTGCCCTGGCGCACCCACTCCGCCACCATCCAGCCGATGGCCGCGGCGGCCGCACCGAGATGCGTGTTGACAAAGGCGCTGGTGGCAAGCGGACCCGACGAAAGCGCTGATCCGGCATTGAAGCCGAACCAGCCCACCCACAGCAGGCAGGCGCCAATAAAGCTCAGAACGACAGAGTGCGGTGCCATCTTCACTGCGGGGTAGCCCACACGCTTGCCCAGGTAAAGTGCACATATCAGCGCCGAGACGCCCGACGTGACGTGCACGACGGTCCCGCCCGCGAAGTCGAGACACGGGAATCTGCCGCCAGCAACATTCAGCAGTCCACCCTGCCCCCATACCATGTGCGCCATCGGGTCATACACAAACAGCGACCACAGCACCGTGAAGAGCGCCATCGCACTGAACTTCATCCGCTCAGCGAAGGCGCCGGTGATCAGTGCGGGCGTGATGATGGCGAACATCATCTGGTAAATCATGTAGGTCTGCGCCGGGAAGGTAGACGCATACGCGGGATCGGGCGAGGCTCCGACACCTTTCAGAAGCACATGGTGCAGTCCGCCGATAAAGCTCGTGCCTGCGTCGAATGCAAGGCTGTAGCTGATGAGCGCCCACGTGATCGTGATCATCGCCATCATTGCGAAGCTCTGCATCATCGTGCCGAGCACATTCTTTTTACGCACAAGCCCGCTATAAAAAAGCGCGAGCCCGGGGCCCGTCATCATCAGGACCAGCGCCGCGCTGACCAGCATCCAGGTATTGTCCGCACCCATCTGCGCGTTAGCCACGGCCTGCCTTAGCGCGGCAACATCCGCTGCGCTGGCCGCACCGCCCTGCGCCTGCGCCCACACTGGCAGGCACAGCAGGCCCGCCCACACACCACACAACTTGACCAAAGAACGCATCCGGCTCCCTTTGAGCAGAGATCAAACTGGAAGGCGCCGACCTGCACGCGGAGTGCGGCGTAGATTTCTGATGAATCTGAACATCACGGGGACCCGGGGCAGACACACCGGATGCGACAAGGATCACGGTGCAGCCATTGGCGCGGGGTCCCCTTCGAGTCTGTCATAGTTCTGGCCGCGCGCAAAGCTCTGTCTTCCCCGGCTAGTGGGTCACTCTGAAATTTGGTGTGTTGAAACCGTAGCGGTGTGCCCGACCCAAAGCATGTGTCCACGTCCTACGGTGAACGCCAAAACCTCACTGTGCGGATGTCGATGCGCCGCTTTACCCGGCTCACAAACGGCTTCTCGAAAAGGTGGATAACCACGGCCACGCCGTGTACTCTACTCGCCTCCTACAATCTCTGCTGAGTACATCAAACGCTCCGCGTCACCCCAGCCATGGAAAGCCGGACTCACCGATCACGTTTGGAGTGTCGAGGAATGGTGAATCTGTTGCCGCAACCGCAAGCGAAGTAGCGCGGCCATTACAAGAAAGCAACGGCATGAGAATTCCAGATGACCCAGAAATTCGAGCGGTTGGATGGGTAATGGCCCTCGGCTTCTGGGGGCTTTTCGGATATGTGATGTTTGTTGCGCCTGGATTGAGGAAGTGGCGAGTTAAGAGAATGCGCACGAAGCGCAAAAAGACCAGAGTGACCCACTAGCCTTCCCGCCAAAACGGATTGCGCCTGACCTGCGTCCTAAGGCTCTCTTCCTCGTCCATGGTCTTGGAAGGTTCTCCCGAACGTCATGTCCCCCAGGCCCCCTGCAGAGCCCGACAATCCCCAACCGAGCAGCCGCAGCCTTCGCGCGCTGGAGTGGGGCAACTTCTTCCTCGCCGATGTGCAGACTGGGCTCGGTCCGTACCTCGCAGCGTACCTCGTCACCGCGCACTGGAATCCCTCGGCCGCGCTCTACGTGCTGACCTTCGGTGGCTTGGTGACCGTGCTGCTGCAGACTCCTGCTGGCGCCGTGGTCGACCAGTTCCATCGCAAGCGCATGCTCGTGGTGGTGGCGGCGCTCGTCCTCGGGTCGGGTGCAGTCCTGCTGGCACTCAGCACGACGAAGACCGCGGTCTACTCCGCGCAGGTACTGATCGGTTCCATGGTGCCGTTCCTCGTGCCTGCGCTCGCCGCCATCACGATGGGACTGGTGGGGCAGCGCGGCTTCGATCGGCAGTTCGGGCGCAACCAGTCGTTCAACTCGGCAGGCAATGTCATGGCTGCACTGCTCACGCTCGCGGTCAGCCGGGTCTGGGGCAATCGTGCGATCTTCTTCGCTGGCGCCGTCCTCATCCTGCCAACGATCCTCTCAGTGCTGCTCATTCGACCTGAAGAGATCGACTACGACCGCGCCCGTGGTGGCCGCAGTCGCGCGGAGGAGTCGCAGGGCCTGCGCCCTGTCCTGCGCCTTCTCGCGCACGACCGCGTGCTGCTGCTCTTTCTTCCCTGCTGCTTTCTCTTTCACTTCGCCAATGCAGCCATGCTGCCAGAACTCGGCGAGTTGCTGAGCGGCAAGCAGCCAAAGACCGCAGTCGCCTTCATGACTGGCTGCATCCTGGTGACGCAGGTCATGATCTCGTTGACGGCGGCGTGGATCGGCGGCCTGGCCGGCCGGTACGGCAGACGGCCCCTCTTGCTGATTGGCTTCGGCGTGTTGCCCGTGCGCGCCGTGCTCTACACGCTCACACACGTCCCGGCACTCCTGATCGGCATCCAGGCGCTGGACGGCGTGGCAAATGCCATCTTCGGCGTGGTCTCGATTCTCGTCATCTCGGACCGCACGCATGGCACGGGTCGCTTCAACCTTGCATCGGGCGCGCTGGCCACTGCGGTAGGCGCGGGTGCAGCCCTCAGTAACAGTTACGGTGGCTTTCTCATCTATGCCGTCGGCTTTCGAGGCTCGTTCCTGGGCCTGGGCGGCGTCGCACTCGTAGCATTCGCACTTCTCTACCTCCTGCTGCCAGAGACGGCCCGCTCCGAGGCCAAGAAAGAAGCAGCGCTTCAGCCAGAGCCGTCGGAGAGCCCAGCGTAAGCGCGGCACGACGCCTCGCTTACGCTCCCTACCAAGACCTTGAACGATGCGGCCGTGCTCCTGGTGACGCATCTGGGGGCCCGGCTTGACTTTGCCACGCCCTTTTTCGATCATTCGTGCATGCAACGCGTTCTGAGGCAGCGAATGCCTATGGCCATGCGAACCCTGGGCGGTCCGCTGTCCACGCCTGGAGCCTGAGCGCTCCCCTCCGTGCACACAGCCGCCCAGGGTCTCACCGCGATCCCTGTTGATGGCTCATCATTCCCTGTGCTCAGGAGGACTCCATGCCCTTTGATCTCGACTCTCATCTGACCGGCGCTGTCCGCGGCGGTCTTCGCGCCGACCCCGCTACCGGCGCTCTGCTCACGCCGATCTATCAGTCGACGACTTATCGCCAGGACGCCGTCGGCGTCCACAAGGGCCACACCTACTCGCGCGCGTCGAACCCGACGGTCTCCGCGCTCGAAGAGGCTCTCGGCGTGCTAGAAGACACGCCGCCTGCGATCTGTTTCGCCACCGGCATGGCCGCGATCTCGGCCATCTTCCTCGGACTGCTCAAGGCAGGCGATCACGTCGTGCTGTCGGACGTGGTCTACGGCGGTACCGTGCGTCTCTTCCACCAGGTCCTGGCGCCCTTCCAACTCACGGCAAGCTTCGTCGACACCGCCAATCCAGCCGCGGTGAAGGCAGCCATCACGCCCGCGACCCGTATGGTGTTCATCGAAACGCCGGCGAACCCGACGCTCAAGCTCACCGACGTGGCGGCCATCGCCGAGGTCACCCGCCCCGCCGGCCTGCTGCTCGTGGTCGACAACACCTTCATGACACCAGTGCTGCTGCGCCCGCTTGACCTCGGCGCGGATATCTCGTTGCTCTCGACCACCAAGTACATCGAGGGCCACAACTCGACCGTCGGTGGATCGATCGCCTCGCGCGACGAGCGCATCCTTGATCGCCTGCGGCTGGTGCGCAAGACACTCGGCTCCATCCAGTCGCCGCACGAGGCATGGCTGACGTCGCGCGGTATCAAGACGCTGCCGCTGCGCCTGCAGCAGCACTCGCGCGGTGCCCAAGCTGTTGCGGAGTGGCTGGAACAGCAACCGGACGTCGCCCACGTCTACTACCCGGGGCTGGCAAGCTTTCCCCAGCGCGACTTGGCGGAACGGCAGCACGCCTTGCACGGCGGCATGCTTGCTTTCGAGCTGAAGCAAGGTGCAGAGGCGGGTGTCGCGCTGATGAATGCGGTGCAGCTCTGCGTATTAGCAGAGAACCTCGGCGCGGCAGAGACACTGATCACGCACCCCGTCAGCATGACGCACGGCGATGTACCGCGGGAGCAGCGGGAGCGGGTGGGGATTACGGATGGGCTGGTGCGGCTCTCGGTCGGACTCGAGGACCCGCGCGACATCATCGCGGACCTCAGCCAGGCGCTCGAAGCGGCACGCCGTTCTGTTCCGGCGGTGAGCTACTCCGGCAGCAGGTGAGCACCGAGGTCGGTCAGCACGCGCTCCTCAGGCGCATTGGCCTGAGTCAAACAACCGAGCTCGACCTTATTGCGCCCGGCAGCCTTGGCACGGTAAAGCGCTGAGTCGGCGGCGTCCACCAGGGCGCCGCGCGTCAACGCCGGGGCCGGGATCACCGAGCAGACACCGATGCTGACCGTGAGCCGACCCAGTGGCGAGCCGTAATTCTCCAGGCCAAGCTGCTGCACGCGTGCACGCATCGCCTCGGCGGTCATCATCGCGCCATCGGCATTCACGTTGGGCAGCACGGCGACGAACTCCTCGCCACCATAACGGGCCAGCACCTCGCCACCACGCTTCAAATCGCGACGCAGCATCTGGGCGACCGCGGTCAGGCATTCATCCCCTCGCAGATGGCCATAGCGGTCGTTCAGCGCCTTGAAGTGATCGATGTCGAGCATGATGAGCGAGATCGGCCAGCCGGAGCGCATAGCGCGATTCCACTCCACTTCGAGCACCTGCTCGAAACGCCGGCGATTCGCCACACTGGTGAGCGGATCGACCAGGCTCTGCTCATGCAGCTGGCTGTTCAGCAGGCGTAGCGAGCGCTCGGTGTCATTTAGATTCTCCTGCACCTGGCGCAGACGAGTCTGCAGGATCGAGGCCCGGAAGGTATAGATCAGCAGCGCGGCCAGCACCGCCGCGAAGCCGAGAATGGGCCGATGCTGCGCGATGCGCGCGCCCAGCAGCAGCACGCAAATGGTGAAGAAGACCGGGCTGGCGTTGTAGACCATCATGGCGCCCCAACTGCGGGCCCGGTGTGGACCGGCCAGTTTCATGGCTCGGGTCGGAACGGTCGCCATGATCGTCACCAGCGCGAACGGCATCATCCAGAAGACCTCGAGTGCCTTGCCGTTGGTTCCCGCGACAAACGCATCGAGATAATTCAGTGGAGTCGAGACACACAGCATTGCCCAGGCGAAGGTGCAGGCGGTGCGATGAAAGTAACGATCTTCCCCGTCGGGCATCGCCAGCAGACGCACCGTCGTCGTCACCGTCAGGGCCAGGTTCTCGCCCAGATACAGGGAGGTCAGCTGCGCCGCCGGCAACGCGTTCTGCCGGAAATGGCTGTTCATGTAGAGCGTGACGTACAGCAGGACGATAGCAAGCGCCGCCTGTGCACTGTCCGATACCAGAATGGCGGTTGAGTCCTGGTCCTCCCCCACCGAGCAGACAGCCAGCAAAACGAAGATGCCGTAGACCAGGAACCAGAAGTCAGACGGCAGGGCGGCCGTCTGCAGGTTGTGGCGCAACACCGTGCCGTACGTGTAAAAGCCCTGGCCGACGCCCCAGATCCACATACCCACGCCCAGCAGGCGCCACTTGTCCGCCAACGTGGTGGCTAGCCCCTGGCCGCGCCACAGGCAGGCCAGGCCACCGAGGGCCGGAACCACTGTGAGCAGCACGTTCGTGGTGAGCAGCGAATGGAACACCGCTGCCGCCAGCACATGCAGCATCATCAACCACAGGATGAGGAGCAGCGCCGGTTTGGAGATTCGCTGAATCAAGAGTTTTAAGGACGTTATCGGTCCTAGCGAGAGTACCCATCAAGTAGACGGCGCGGAATGATACTCAGGCGGGATTACCGGAGGGAACAGCCAGTCCAGGCGAGGAAACAGGCGAACCACCACGTATTTCAGCCGTCCGGCCTGGCAGGTACCCCGTTGAGTTGCCTTACTTTACAGCAGTCCCCGCAGCCCGAACAGCGAAATATCGGAGTACTATT